>JAKLEY010000086.1 GCA_022711455.1 Candidatus Cloacimonadota bacterium | reverse complement strand
CTCGATAGCCTCTCTGAAGAAGAGATCGTGAGCCTGAATATCCCCACCGGCATCCCGCTGGTCTATCAGTTTGACGAGGATCTCAAGGTCACCAAACGCTACTACCTCGCTTCAGATGAGGAACTTGCGGCTGCCACCAATGCCGTGGCTAACCAAGGTAAGAGGACTTAGGAATTAGGGATCAGGGATTAGGGTATGATACACAAAGACTTGAAGATCTGGCAGAGGGGGATAGATTTAGTTACTGAGATATACCGGGTAACTGATCAATATCCCCCAAAGAGATATTTGGTCTGACCAGTCAGATGCAACGGGCTGCATATTCCATACCGATGAATATTGCTGAAGGCTCTGCCAGGAGCACTTTGAAAGAGTATATCCACTTTTTGCACATAGCTCTCGGTTCTATTGCTGAATTGGATACTCAGTTGATTATCTCAAAGAATCTGAATTTCATTGATGATCAAGCTATGCTAAAGCTTAGCAATGAATTGATGGAGCTCAGCAAGATGACCAGCAGTTTAGTCCGCAATCTCGAAACAAGGCTGCCAAACTCAAAGCCCGCCACCCCTAATCCCTAATACCTGGTCCCTAATCCCTGAAAGAAAACTCTTGACTCCAAATTCAATCCCCATATTCTTGCCCAAAACTATTAAGGAGCCCTAAAATGGCAGTTAAGATTGATAAAGATACCTGTATCGGTTGCGAAGCCTGCGTTGGTGTTTGCCCGGTCAGCGCGCTTTCCATGGAAGATGGAAAAGCCACTTGTGATGAAGGCACTTGCATCGATTGCGGAGCCTGCATCGGCACTTGCCCCGTGCAAGCCATCTCCGAGTAAGCAGGATCACAAACCTATAGCTTTCAGTGTGGAAAAGTCGGCAGGAATGCCGGCTTTCCTTTATGCGGCAATCTTTTGAATAAGGAGTTTATCATGAAACGCAGCGCTTTGCTTCTGATCTTTCTGGCAGCTTTCTGCCTGATCAATGCCACCGATGTGAGTGGCAACCAATCCGGAACCTGGACCCTGACTGGTAGTCCCTATAACATTATTGGTGATGTCACAGTTCCCCTGGGCTCCAATCTCACGATAGAGCCGGGAGTGACCGTGCAGGCCATGGGAGCCTACCGTATCAACACTCTGGGCTCCATCCAAGCGATCGGAACAGAGGCTGATTCCATTCGTTTCGTGAGTGGCATGGCAGATCCCGCGGCTTATTGGACCGGGGTCAGACTGGAAGATAGCACCGTGCCCAGCATCTTCCAATATTGCTATTTTACGAAAGCCACCTACGGGATCAATTCCGTTAATGGCGCGATGACGGTCGGCTACTCCAGATTCAACCTCAACGAAAAGGGCCTGCAGCTCTACGGGATCGGGGAGACCAACCCAGCCTACATGCTTGTGACCCATTGTTTGATCGAAAACAGTCCGCACAACGCCATTCTGGTCACCCAGAATTCCAATGCTGAGATCAAATACAACGAGATCCGGGGCAACGGCACCGGACCCCAATACCGGGGCGCGATCCAGCTGGCCAATCAATCCGCCGGAGGCTCCTGCAGTCCCCAGATCTATAACAACCACATCCATCACAACCTCAAACAGGGGATCACAGCCTGGGACGTCGTAGGCGCAAGCGCCATCAATCCCACCATTCACGACAATCTGATCGAGAACAACCTCACCGGCATCTATTTGCTGAATTCCTCCGGATATGTCTATGACAACCAGATCATCAACAATTTCATAGCCGGAGATATGAACAGCGGAGCGGGTGTGATGGTCGGCGGAGCCACCTCGATCCCCTATTTCGAAAGGAATACCATCACCGGAAACTACACCGGCTTTTATATCACCGGAAACGCTATGCCGGTGATTGGAGACCTCTCTGTGAACCATGCCTGGGCCCAGGGTGAGAACGTCATCCGCAACAATATAGATGCAAACGGAACCCGGCACACCGTGGTCTGCTATCAGTATTCCGCTGCCACCAATATCATCAAGGCAGAAAACAACTATTGGGACGCCAATGACGCTGCCGGAATCAATGCCGACATTACTGACCACAACGACAATGCAGCTCTGCCCTATGTGGATTTCGAGCCCTGGCTGGAATACGTCAATCCCAGTCTGATCAACGGCTCCTGGACCTATACGGGACAGTATCAGATAGCCAATCCACGCCTCCAGATCATCAGCGCGGAAAACAGTGCCATTCTGCATGAAGTTCCCATTACTACAGAGAATTTTGCAGTCTCGCTTTCCATAAGTGAGCCTTTCTATGCCGTGATGCTGGCAACAGCCGTGAGCGACGGACATACGCTTTATGGCATCGGAGGCGGAATGGATAACCCCACAGTCTTTGTGACCAGCGACCTTCTGGAAACCTGGATCGGTAATATCGAGATCACGGATACTGAACCCTTCCGCTATGAAAAAGTAGGCGCTTCCTATCAGGAAGAAGGGCACACCGTCTATCCCGTCTACAACGGCTTCTTCGTCTATCAGTGGGATTGGGTGAACCACCTCTATCGTGAGGGCGTCTACTTGAAGATGCTCAAACACACCCGCAAACTGGCAGACGGTACCCAAACCTGGGTGATGCCTGAGAACCAAAGAATGTGGGCTAAGATCGAAAACGTGATGGCAGGAGACCTCTGGACCAGATACATGATAGTCGACACCCTGGGAACGGTGCGCAGTTCCTTCGTAAGCCCCGTCCGGGCAGCTGATACCGACCAGAATCCTACTTATCTGCTGATCCGCGAGTTCGACAATGAGGGTATGATCAGCCAGAGGATCAATACTGTAGAAGATAATCTGCGCTTCTATTATCAGGGTCTGAATATGAGCCGGATGGAGAAGGTCTATGACTATGTGGTGGAACCGGATGGCACTGCCTATCCTCTGGTTGCCGGAAATACCTGGATCCTCAAGCCTCAGGCGCTCTCTCCCGCTCCGACTTATCTCTTCTTCGATCCGGTCACTGCCTATCTGATGGATCGCACTGTCCATCTGTATTTCCAACCTCCCTCAAGCGGAAACTGGACTCACTACCGGATCTATCGCAACGGAGCCTTGCATCAGGAAATCCCCGTGGCTCAGCTTGCTGATTTCCACTGGGAAGAAGACCTCTCAAACAACACTCCCACTTATACATACAGCATCTGCGCCTGGAACGGCAGTTCAGAATCCGCATTCACCAACCAGATTATGATCAACGCCGTTGCCAACGACGATCAGATCCAGCTTCCGCGCCTGCTTTCTGCCTACCCCAACCCCTTTGGCAGAGCCGGTATCAGGATCGAACTGACAGGTTCCAAAGCTAAAACCGCCACCGTGGAGATCTTTAACCTGCGAGGTCAGAAACTGCGCTCGATAGAGCTTTCCGGCGAGGACAAACTCTCCTGGACCTGGGATGCCAAAGATTCAGCAAATCAACCTTGCGGAGCCGGGATCTATTTCGTGAGGCTTTCCCAGGCTGACGCGAAGGTCCTCACCAAACGTATAGTTCTGGCTGAATAGACTTTATGAGAAGATACTTTCTGCTTCTGCTACTCTTACTGAGCTTTGCCCTCAGTGCCAAAGACGTGGTCAAGCCCGAAGCCAGATATGAAATGCTCATCGCTGTCCCGCTGATAGGCATTCAGTTCGAGAACGCGATGGAGACCCAGACCATGGACAATATCTGGCAGATCTGGTCCGAGCAGCGTTCACTCCTGCCTCATGATGCCAAAGGACCGGAATATGGCGTCTTCTACTACGGAGACAATTTCGATCCCGAAGCTGAGACCGGATACTACTACATGGTTGGCAGGCAGTTTGACGCAAAAGCCCCGATCCCTGAAGGCTTGGTACGACACACGATCCCGGGAGGGTTCTATGCCGTGTTTGACTACACCGGAACCCTCAGCGACAAGGAAAGAACCTATAACTACATCTATGGGGAATGGATCCCCGCAAACAAGGCTGTACCGCTGATGCAGGACAGCTTTGAGCTATATAAACAAGAATATCGACCCGGCGCGGATGAGATCCAAATCGAGATCTGGATCCCGCTCCAGACCAATGGAGAATAAATGAAATTCAAACTGAGCCCCCTCTTCCTGCTGCTTGCCCTGATCTGTTTTGCGCTTCCCTTTGTGGAAGTTAGCTGCGAAAACGAGAATCCCACTCCCAAAGCAGGTGAAACCAAAACCACCCTCAGCGATTCACTGAAGAGTTCCCCCGCGGATTCCTCCACCACTCCCAATGCAGTTCCGGACAGCGCTAAACCCGCTCCCAAACCGGCAAAACCCACCCCTCCGGAAATCGTGAAACTCTACACCTACACAGGTCTGAACATGGTTTTGGGAACCAATCCGCGCAACCATCTGCTGGAAAACGCTCCCGCTAAATCAGAGCAGAAAAAAGAAAGCGGCAAACCGGTCAAAGACAGCCTTAGCAAAGCTGATCCGAAACCCGAAACCAAGCCGGAAGCGGTCAAACCCGCAAGCCCTGAAAAGTCCGCCCAACCAGCAGCCAATGAAGACAAAGGACCCCAAAACACCCGGAATATCTATGCCCTGATCGCTTTCGGGCTGATCCTGATAGCGCTGCTGCTCAGCCTGTTCAAAGCCCCGATCATGGCTGTCTTTGTGGCTCTGCTTGCTTTTGTGAGCACTCTGATGCTTTATATGCTCAAGCTCTATTTCCCGGGCTATTTCCTGGCCTACAGCCAGCTCGATGCCCAAGCCCTGCAAATCCTCACCATCAAATTCAGCCTCTGGTATTGGGCAGCGTTCGCGCTCCCGCTATTAGCCATGGTGGAGTCCATGTGGAGATTTGCCCGTTCCAATCCCAAACCGGAGATCATGGAGCCGGTGGCTTTGGATCCCATGCCTGATTATGATGAAAACGGTGATCTGATCAGCCCTGTGGAAGCAATTGACCCTACTGAACCGATCGAACCCACAGAGCCTACAGAGCCCGCCGATCCTGAAGAAGAAGACGAAAGCCCGGATCTTCCTGCAGAAAACGAGCAGGAAAAACAGTAAAACTTAGTACTTAGGGTGGTGCCTGAAGCGCAAGCAAAGGGTGCCACCCAGAGATAAAACGGAGCCAGCTCTTGCCATGAGCAGTGATTCCGCTTATATTTGCTGATACCATAAAAGAAACAGGAGTTGCAAGATGAACAGAATGTACAGCTTAGTTTTAATTCTGATCCTCAGCTTGAGCGCGCTTGCCCTGAACGCGGGCGTAGTCGATGGATACATGTGGGACGATTACGTGATCGAAGGCTCGGAAGAGCTCGATTATGAATGGACCTTCACCGGTGGCGAGATCGCGACCGTCTATGTCGAAGGAGACACCTCCACTGATCTGGATCTCTTTGTCTATGACCAGGCCGGAAACCTGATCGTCTCTGATGAAGGGGACGGTGACGCCTGTGAAGTCGAATGGACCCCGGAGGAAACCACCACCTACATCGTCCGGCTCAAAAACCTGGGTGATTTTGAGAATTACTATTATATAGAATCAAACTGACCCCGTAGAGCAGGATGCCGATCCTGCTGAACAGATTGAATCGACCCGTAGAGCAGGATGCCGATCCTGCTGAAAACCTGGTATAAGGCGATTAAGAAATGAATTGAACCCGTCATTCCAGCGAAGGCTGGAACCCAGATATATTAGATTCCTGCCTCCGCAGGAATGACGGTTATGAAGCTGGAATGACGGGTTTAAAATGATTGCGGTGCAGTTTTCTGGATTCATACCTCCGCAGGAATGACGGGTTTAACGCAGGAATGACGGTGTATATTAGTCTGGAAATGTGAGATTCCCATTTAGTTAGCAGCCTGCAGACGAGACGTCTGCGATCCGGAACAGGTGACTTATGATAAAAGACTACAACAGAAGAATCTATGGCTATGAATGCGACATGTATGGCCATCTCAACAATGCCCACTACCTCCACCTCCTGGAGGCTGCCCGCACCGAAGCTCTGATGGACGTGCAGATGCCCATGGACCTGCTTCAGAAGCTGGGTTGGCACGTCTATATCCATCGCTATGAGATCGATTATAAGCTCCCTGTGATGCTGGACGAGATCGCCACGGTCAAGAGCAGGATTTTGGAGCTGAACCGCGCCCGCTCGCTCTGGCAGCAGGAAGTCTTCAACCCACAGGGGCAGCTCTGCTTCACGGCACAGGTCCACGTGGTGCACGTCCGGGCTGGCAAACCTGCGCGGGTGCCGGACGAGATCTGGGAGCATTTCTTAAAGCTGCAATAGCGCTTTTTAGTTCCTGATCCTCATCTCCCGGACTTCCTGCTTACCCCTCCCTGACATACCACTTGCTGAAGCGGTTAGCCAGCGGTTAGTCAGCGGTCAGTAAGCGGTATGATAGCGATATGATTACCTGGATGCGAATAGTGTAAGGGCAATTTTTTAAGTATTGATGATCAAACTCAGGGCAATTTTCGGTGTTTTCGTGTGCAAACTAAGGGCAATTTCTGCTTCCTGGGGACTAAATACGGAGCTAGAGAATTCATTTTAATACAGAGAAGAGCAAAGGGAAATTGAATATCAGCAGGTCACTTGTTTCTCACAAATTTATCCACATTCAGGTACCATCTGTTATATCCGCAGCTGATGAGAAGGTAGCCTGAGACCGCATCCACAGCGGCAAATTCATCCATCCGATAATCATCGTATATCCAGGCCTCCCGATAGATCCGGGGACGGTTGAAGACGCGTAAAGGACCATTCCGGTAGGGCCATTTCTGCTCGACTTCCAGCAGGGCATAAGGGTCTGCCGGGTAGAAAAGCTGATAAAAGGGGAAATTTTTGAATTGCTCTTTGCGATAGTTTTTCATTGCTGGTGACATGATTTCCCAGGGATAGCCACTCGCTCGTGAAGCCACCTCGTAGAGGCAGGTCTTTGCCTCCTCGGTACCAATCAGGCTTGGAGGCGCAAGATTATGCTCCACAGCCAGATAGCTGGTAATACGAAAGGTCTGGCTCTTGCTGTCCAGCCCCACAGTCAGGCAGTCGTAATCGTGGACCAAAGGATCATAACCCTCTCTTTTGATGATCCAGCGAAAGTGACCGGGCGGAGCCCAGGTCTCGTCAAATACGAGTTCATAGCCTTCCTGGTCATAGAACTGACGCACTTTTTGGAAGCAAGTCTGAGCTTTCTCCTTGTCGCTGAGTTCGCTTTGCATCAAGGAGGGAAAGGAGAGGGAGAGGCTTCTGATCCCGCCATCGTCCCAAAACTCCATCCACAAAGTTTTGGCATCACTCCGGTCGATTTCGGCTTTGACGCTGTCGGATTTGGCATAATAGAAATTCTCGGCATGTGAGGCTTTGAGCTTATCCAGGGGGGCTTTCCTGCAGATTTTACCCCAGCGGTCTGAAATCTTGTAGGCATAGAATCCATCGGAGAAAAACCAATAGAAATCCAGGGGAGCTTTATACCAGTCTCCGCCATTCCTGAACGTATCCGAATAGAGGCAGAGAGATGCTTTGGGCTCGGCCGGGAACTGCTCCGCGCGATCTGAGCTCCGGGACGCAATCTGCAAAACTTCAGCTCCGCTCAGCCTGGGTTTATCAACCATCAGTTCATAGGTGAAGGTGGCATTATTGCCCTGCACAATTCCTTTTTCCCGATTATATGACATCGCAAAACTACCGATGTACTTGTCTTCCACTCCATAAAGGGCGTGCCCTTTTTGCTTGTAAACAAAGCTGGTATGATCAGAGGGAATCCAGACCCAGTCATCAGGCAGCCCGGTTCCGCAGTAGTAATGCATTTCTTGTTTGCTGAGTTTGAAAGTGTCAGGAAAGGCAAGCCCCACAAAAGGTTCCAGCATTTTTTCCAACCGGGGAACAGACTCCTCAAAGCTTGCAAAATCTTTGATTCCCAGACCTTCGAAATTGCCTTCAAACTTCAGCAGCCTACCCCATCCGGTGAATTCGCATTCACCTGAAAAGCGTGTTGCAGCTTTGAATTCAGCCGTCTTGACCGCTTTGATGTTTGGAGGAATGGACGCTACAGGTTCAGCCCCAAAGAGAGGCGCCAGCAGCAGTGTCGCAAAGATGAGAATCAGTGCTTTGTTCCGATGAGCTGTTACTTTCCGGGTTTTCGACTCAGGGTCTGCTTCGCGCTTAATTATGTTGTAATGCATCGCTTTTAGTGTACCTCTTATAAAGGCATCATAAATCGGACACCGGAACTGTCAAGGCTATTTATTCTGTATTGATGGTCAAACTACGGGCAAGTTATCCGAGTTTCGTGAGCAAACTAAAGGCAATCAGCGCTGCTGGCTCAATCCTCAGATGTGGTATGTAAGACTTCCGCGATCGAAGTCAAGCCCGCTTTTATCCTTTCCAATCCGGATTCACGCATGGTAAGCATTCCGTGTTTCTTGGCAATTCGCATGATCTTGTTTTCGTCGATGTCTCTGGAGGATTCGATGATCTCCGTTCTGATCTCGGGATAGAAGTAGAGCGCTTCCACCAGGCACAGTCTTCCTTTATAGCCATCGATACAGTGGGAACAACCGACCGGCATAAAGATCTTTCCGGATTCCAGCTCTTGTTGGGTAATCCCCATTGCCATTGCGGCAGGATACTGATCCTCAGAGAGCGGAGCTTTGCAATGGTCACAGAGTTTACGCACCAGACGCTGGGCAATGATGATATTGATGGAATAGGCCAGCAGGAAGGGCTCGATCCCCATTTTATAGAGCCTTGTGATCGCGGAGGCAGCGCTGTTCGTGTGCAGCGTGGTCATGGTAAGATGACCCGTATTGGCAAGCTTTACAGCGATATCTGCAGTGATCTTGTCCCGGATCTCACCAACCATCACCACGTCCGGATCGTGCCTGAGGATGGAACGCATCGCCTCGTCAAAGGACATGTTGTGCCCGATCTTGAGCTGTCTGGCACCATCGATGACATATTCGACAGGGTCTTCGCAAGTGAGCACATTGAATCCGGGATCCATGATGTGTTTGAGCGCGGCATAGAGAGTGGTGCTTTTCCCGCTCCCGGTGGGCCCCGTCACGATTACTATACCTTTGTATGAGTTAATGGCTTTCAGGAGTTCAGCTTCCGCTTGTGCCATAAATCCCAGTTTATGAAAATCTTCGATCACTTTTCTGTCGTCGATGACCCGGATGACGATGCTTTCAAATCTGCGGTCAAACTCCCGGGAAACCATTGGCAGCACAGAGATTCGGAAGCGGATTAGATAACCGTCGATAACTTTCTGGGTATATCCGTCCTGCGCTTTATCCTGGATGAAACGGTCAACCCCGATGGTGCGATCCTTGACGACAGCCGCCAGCGCTTCCTCCGGAGTGTTTTCTCTTCTCAGCCAAAGCTTTAGCCTTCCGTCAATACGGATGTAGATCTCCACGGATTTCTTGCCGCTGGGGATGATGTGAATATCCGAAGCATCGTTGCGAACCGCGTCCACCAGCACATTATCCACCAGTTCCTGCAGAAAACCTTCGTTTATCTCTT
>JAKLEY010000085.1 GCA_022711455.1 Candidatus Cloacimonadota bacterium | reverse complement strand
CTACGATGTGGCAGATTATGCCGCAGAAATTCTGCGCTTTATCCAGGAAGATTTTGGCGAGCACATCCCGCAGATCATTTTGGAACCCGGACGCTCGCTGGTGGCAGATGCCGGAGTGATCATTTCCGAGATCATCAACGTCTCACGTAAGTCGAAGAACAACATCTACCAATGGGTCTATCTCGATGTGGGCAAATTCGGCGGACTGATCGAAACCATCGACGAATCGATCAAATTCCCCATCTATTTCGATAACAAAGGAATGGCGGAAGAGATCATCATTGCAGGCCCCACCTGCGACTCCATGGATATCCTCTACGAACACTACCGCTACCATATGCCGGACACCTGCAAACCCGGAGACAAGGTCTACATCTTCACCACCGGAGCCTACACTCAAAGCTATAGCTCCGTGAATTTTAACGGATTCCCACCACTTACTGCCAGACTTTTACCTGATAATATAAGACTATAGTAATTTAAGATTTAAGATTTAAGATTTATGTGGGCTCAGCCCTTACCTGAGTGACAAAAAGCGCAAATAAAGGAGAAGCTTGATGAGGGAAGATAATGTTACCCTGAGGAAGACCTATGCTTTCGCCCTCCGGATCGTGAAACTGAGGCAATATCTGTGTCAGGAAAAGAAGGAATGGTTTATCTCCAAACAGATCTTCAGAAGTGGTACATCCATAGGAGCAAATGTCGAAGAAGCTGTAGGCGGGCAATCCTCAAAAGATTTTATATCCAAGATCAGTATAGCATACAAGGAGTCCCGTGAGACCCATTATTGGCTGAGGTTATTGTTTGACAGCGGTTATCTTGAAGAATCCCAGTTCAAATCGATCTTGTCCGACTGTGAAGAGATCAATAAAATTCTGAGCTCGATCCTGCTCACAATGAAGAACAAGCCGGAGTCCGCCCCCAAATCTTAAATCTTAAATATTAAATCTTAAATATTAGGAGTTACTATGTTACACTTACCCGTTCCCGAATTAAAGTCTTTCATTTTCGAGGTTTTCACCCACATCGGCGTTCCGGATGAGGATGCCAGAATCTGTGGCGAGGTTTTGATCGCTTCTGATCTCAAAGGGATCGAGTCCCACGGGATCGGGAGATTGAAAATGTATTACGACCGCATCAAACAAGGGATCCAAAGCCCGGTGACCAAGATCGATGTGATCAGGGACCGCTATGCCACTGCGGTTTGGGATGGTAATCACGGCATGGGTCATGTGGTGGCTTATAAAGCCATGCAGACTGCCATCGACAAAGCCAGACAATACGGTCTGGGTTGCGTGGCAGTACGCAATTCCACTCACTACGGGATCTGCGGTTATTACGCTGAAATGGCTACTAAGCAAAATATGATCGGGCTCACGGTCACAAACGCCCGTCCCTCCATCTGCCCCACCCACGGTGTCGATCCCCTGCTGGGCACCAATCCCATCTGTTTCGGAGCCCCCACAAATCTGCCTTATCCCTTCCTCTATGACGCGGCAACCTCCATCTCCCAAAGAGGCAAGATCGAACAATTGGCACGTGAAGAGAAGCCAACTCCATCCGGTTGGGCGATCAACAAAGAGGGACAGCCCTGCACGGACACAGCTCAACTCCTCAAAGATCTCGTAAGCCAGACAGCCGCGATGCTGCCCATCGGTGGAACGGACGAACTGAGCGGAAGCCATAAAGGTTATGGTTTGGCGACCATGGTGGAGATCCTCTCCGCAGCCCTTCAGGACGGAAGCTATACCAATCAACTGCTGGGTCAGGATGCCGGGGGCAAGCCGGCTCCTTACAAACTGGGTCATTTTTTTCTGGCGATAAACATCGATTTCTTTATCGAGCTTGACCGCTTCAAAGCCATAACCACAGACATCTGCACTCAGCTGCAGAATTCAAGCCTGCTTCCGGGCTCCAAACGTATATGGGTAGCGGGAGAGAAGGAATATGAGAATGAGCTCAAAGTGAAGCAGTTCGGAGTCCCGATTGTGCCTAACCTACAGAAAAATATAGAACAAATGCAGAGTGAATTGGGTCTGAATCAGATTAAATTCTAAAATTGATTTGCCTGTAGGCTTTGTCTGCAATATCTTATAGGTATTATTCACCATAAAAAAGGAGACTACAATGAAGAAACTCGTGGTATTATTATTACCCATGTTGTTGATAGTTGGTCTGTCAGCCGTCGATTTTGACATTAGTGGCGAATTCCGCACCCGTGCCGCAATGTATAATGACATGGCTGAGGATAACGGTGGTCACATCGACAGCCGCATGATGCTCAAGCTGAGCGCTCAATTGCACCGTAACCTCCAATTGGTCTATGGCGTTGAAGTCGGAGACATCACCTGGGGTGGAGCCGGTGGTGGTCTTGGCACCGATGGTGTCAATATCGAAACTGATGAGCTCTATCTCGAACATCAAACAAATTTTTTAAATACAAAAGTCCGTCTGGGTCAGCAATATTGGGCTGATCACCGCAGCCTCGTGCTTGATGACACCTTCTCCGGAATCATGTTCATGATGGACGATCTGGGTGGTCTTCGTGCCGAATTTGCCTACATGAAACCTGCCGAACGCAATCCTGCCGTCAACGATGATTATCATGTGGCGATGGCATCTCTGTATATGGATGACCTCAATGCAGGTTTGCAGGCCTTCTACGGAAACGACCTCAGAGCCAGCGGCAATGCCAATTTCACCGTCCTGCCTTACATCGTGCTGCCTGCGGGTCCTGTGGAACTCGATGCCACTCTGTTCCTGGATTATCAAGTGAACAAAGGCCCTGCCGATGAAGAAATCGGATTTGGCACCGCAATCAAAGCCACTGTCGGAATGGATCCGCTCACCATCGGTGGAGATCTGCTCTATGTTGGCGAAAACGGTCTCACCAACCTCCTGCCCTACTACCAGAATGGTCTCTACCTCTTTGGTTGGGGCAAATGGCATGATGGCGTCACGGTTGCCTTCCCCTATCCCAATGGTAACAAAGGCCTGATGTCTGCAGTCGGTTTTGTGGATTACCAGCTTAGCCCCAAGACCAAGCTCTTTGGTCATGCCGGTTATCTGACTACCTTTGCTGACAACAACCCCGGAATCGGCATCGAATTCAACGCCGGTGCTGAGATCGATGTGATCCCTGATCTGGTCAAGCTCGCTCCCTTTGCGGCTCTCGGTCTTCCCGGAGACGCCCTCCCCGGTACCGCTGATATGCTCTATCTGTTGGGAACAACCGTCAAAGTGGAATTCTAAGTAAACTACTCAGTCAGATATCTGCTCCGGGTTTTGCCCGGAGCTTTTTTTTTCGCTCCTGATCATCTCCCGGTCATATCGGTATCATACCGCTTGCTGACCGCTTTCAAACCGCTTCTCGAAGCGTTATGCCAGGGAGATGACAGGCTGGAGTCAGTGATATGATCAGAAGCAGCCCCCAGGCTTCATCCTTTTCGTAACATAGGCTTCAGCCTGTTTATCACATTCCCCGAGGCTCAAGCCCCGGTTACAACAGCTTGAAAGCTATGTTACGAGCTATGCCATATTGAATTTACGCCTGATCCACAAGATCAAGCCAGTGCTGAAAAGGGAAAATAGCCCGGCCAGCAGCAACGGAATGGTGTAGCTGCCACTGACATCACGCAAGTAAGCCCCTCCCTGGATCGCCAAAGCACCGAAGCCATAAGCAGAAAAGACTATCCCGTAATTTACTCCCAGATGTTCCACTCCAAAGCACTCAGAGGTCAGGACGGGATACAATGACAACGAGACTCCAATTCCAAGTCCCAGCACGATCGCTGCAGGAAGCAACGCGGAGTAGCTATGCACAATGAACGGAAACAGAAAAAAGACAATGGCCTGGAAAACATAAGCAACCGCGATCACTTTCAGAATGCCGATCCGATCACTCAGGAACCCTGCCAGAGGACGGCTGAGCCCGTTTGACAGCGCGAACATGGACACAGCCAAGGCTGCCTTGCCTCCGCTCAATCTGACCACTTCCAGACCATAGGACGGCAGTATCCCAATAATCATCAGAGAACCTGATACCGCCAGTAAAAATGATGCCCAGATCGCCCAAAACAGCGGCTTACGGATCATCTGCCGGGGATGCAGATTGGAGCGCACCATCCCCGTTTTATCGGGAAGATGCATTGCTCCGTAGATGTGCATATACCATTCATCATTGGGAAACACAACTAATCTGGACGCGATCATTGTGAGCACAAAAGTCAAGCCCGCAATAAACAGAAAAGTGCCGTCCAGCCCAAGATTGGGGATGATATAATGAGCCTTGAGCGGTGCAAAAATGAAGGATGCCAGTCCGAAACCCATCACTCCTAAAGAAACAGCCAGTCCGGGAAAATCAGGAAACCATCTGCGGATAGGGGGTGCCACACAGCTGTAGGTGATCCCGCAGGCAAGACCTCCGATCAATCCATAACTGAAGACCAGCCAGGTACTATATGGCAGATGATGTAAGAGCGCGCTGAGGCAATTTGCCAGAAGAAACATGAACGCTCCAAAGGTGATCAGTCTGCGGGTACCAAACTTTTCCTGCAGCTTTCCTGCAGGGATCATGGTGATGGCAAACACGATCATGAAGACAGACAGTGGGAGCATGGAGCTGCTCTTGCTCCAGCCAAATCTGTGCTGCATCGGCTCCACAAAGACACCCCAGGAATATGACAAACCTCCCACGAAAGCCAGTAGGAAGCCACCGACCACTACAGTCCAGCGTGATCCGAACAGAGGTTCGTCTTTATGCATATTGCTCCAGTTTTATTTAAATCAAGTGCAGATAGATTTTATGACCAAATGGTCAATTTCAGACAATTAACATGCTCAGCGTCTGAGCAATGCCTGTCAAGGTTTTTATCCGATACCTGCGTTCTCCCGGTGGATTATTATAGACAAAGACTCTGTTTGCAAGAATCCTGAACATAGAGTAATTTCTTGACAAGGAATTGATTGATGATTGGCTTGTTTCTGTGGTGACTGAGCGGAATTTTCAGCCGGGAGTTGCCGGAGGTTAAATGTATCTGTCCAAGAGCTTTGTGCGTTTTTGTTCGTTGCTGCTCATAGCAGCAATCTTTAATTCGTGTGTCGTGTATTCTCCATTTTTAGCCAGGAAAGATCCTCCCCCCTCCTTTGAAGGACGGGTACTCCGACTGATCTGGGAAGGTAAAACCGGATCCAAGCTCTACATGACCGGGACTTCGATCAAAGACGCTGTCCTGAGCGGAACCGTCACCTCAATTGAGAAATTCCCCCACAAAAAAAACAAGCAGTTGATAAATGTCTACATAGATCCCTCAGTGGCAAAGCCCGCGTCCTCTGCTTCCACGTTCTCGCTGCCTTTGTCGGGGATCAGGAAGATCGAAGTCTATGATCTCGATCTGGGCAAAACAATAGTAGGCACTTTTTTCCTGATCGGGGGAGTGGGTGTCCTGCTCTCAGGGATAGCGCTGCTGCTGGTGGCTATCTTCAAGGAATCCTGCCCCTTTGTCTACGTCTGGAATGGACATGAGTTTGAATTCAGGGGTGAGATCTACAGCGGAGCCATCTTCCCCAGTCTGGAACGGCATGACTATATGGCGTTACCGGGCTTGCATGCCTCTGAAAACGAATACCGGATCAAGCTCACCAATCAGGTGCAGGAAATTCAATATACCAATCTGGCAGAGCTCTGCGTGGTTGATCATCCCCGGAATACAGAGGTTCTTGCAGATAAACATGGAATGTACCACACTGTCGAACACGCCCAGTCTCCGCTCAGCGCCAGTTCGGAGCACAACCCCGATCTACTTGGATTGATCACGGCAAAGGATAGCCTGAGATACAGCGGGGATGAAGGAGCAGATCTTGCCCAAAGCCATGACGCCCTCTATGTCGACTTTGCCAGACCTGCCAACACGGACACGGCAAAGCTGATCCTGAAAGCTAAGAACTCGTTCTGGCTGGATTATACGCTGGGTCAATTCTTCAACCTCTTCGGCAACCGCTATGATCAATGGTATGACAAGCAAAACCGTTCGCCCCGGGCTCTGGAGCCCAATTGGCCTTTGCAACAGGGAATCCCGCTCTCGGTCTACCTGAAAGAAAACGGGGCGTGGAAATATGTCGATTACTTTGAAGTGATAGGCCCGATGGCAGACAGGGATGTGATCATGCCACTGGATATCTCAGCCCACAAAGAAGACAAAATTGAGCTGAAACTTGAGTGCGGCGCGCTGTTCTGGGAGATCGACTACGTTGCCCTGGATTATACTGCAGACCGGGAGATCAGACAGCAGACAATAGCGCCGAGCAAAGCTGTGGACGAGAAAGGCAGAAACGTCAGGAAACAGCTCAGCCGGGATGATAAGAGCTATTACGTGATGCCGGCAGTGGGTAATCAGGCAATCCTTTGCTATCCTGCTCCCCCTGCCCGGGAAGATATGAACCGAACCGTCTACCTGCATAGCAAGGGACATTATAAGATCATCACGAACCCCAGGGGAAATCCTGATGTCGCTTATCTGGAGTCCTTCCGCCAAGCCGGTAGATTCGGACAATTCTCCCGTGAGATCTTTCAGGATTTGAAAGAGAAGATAGCGCGGTGATCGCAGAACGCGTTTCCGGGACGGTTCGGTCACGCCCGTTGCAGTTGGTATCCGGAATCCGGGGTCATCTGGTTCGATTTCGGTTTCGCGTCTATGTCCTGGCTTCAGCCCTGACCATCTACCGCGATCCGCTTATTGCCCATAAAGTCTTACGGGGCTTGATCAACAAGAAGAGAGCCACAGAGGGATCGCTGCAAAACCCCAGACGAGTCAAAGCCGATGGAAGATACTACTGGAGCGTATCCACGCCCGGCTGGCCTTCTGAAGCATTCAACCGCTATCTGCGTTATGAAATGAACAGAATCCAGCCCTTCACCTCCGCTGAGAATTTGCTGCAAACCATGATCTGGTCGATCACCACGCGCTGTCCATTAGCATGCGAACACTGTTACGAATGGAACAATCTGAGCGCGAAGGAAAGCCTAAGCCTGCAAGACCTGAAGGATATCCTGCGCAAGTTTCAAAAATATGGCATCACGAACATTCAGCTAAGCGGAGGGGAGCCCCTGAGCAGGTTTGATGATCTGATCGATCTGCTCAATTCGGCTCAGACTGGCACAGATTTCTGGATTTTAACATCCGGCTTTGGTTTGACTGCAGAAAAGGCATCGAGCCTGAAGCAAGCCGGACTCAAGGGTATCGTGATCAGTCTGGATCATTGGAAAGAAGAAGAGCACAATCGCTTCCGCAAGCATGAAAAATCCTACTCTTGGGTCTTTGAAGCAGCCCGGAATGCCCTGGCTGCCGGTCTAGTGGTATCATTATCCCTCTGTGCCACCAAGTCCTTTATCACGTTTGAGAATCTCTCGCGTTACCTTCATCTGGCGCAAGTGAATGGGATCAGTATGATCAGGATTTTGGAACCCAGAGAAACAGGTCATTATCAGGGACAGGATGTCGAGCTGGAGGAAGCTCAGATCAGGCTTCTGGAAAGCTTCTACCTGCGCTCGGTCTGCGATCCGCTTTTCCGGAACAGCCCCGTCATTGAATACGTGGCATATCACCAAAGGAGGATCGGGTGTTTCGGCGCGGGGGATCGGTATCTGTATATTGATTCCAAAGGAGATATTCATGCCTGTCCGTTTTGCCAGAACCCGGTGGCTAACGCGCTTACAGACCCGGTGGAAAGCTCTCTGGCCAGATTGCGGGAAGTTGGATGTCATAAATATCACAGACATATCCCGGAAGACGACCTGGCGTTATCAGAACAGGGCAGACCGGAAACCAATGAAATTCATGGCTAAGATATAAATGGAGTTATCATGAACAGACCACTACTGTCTATGCTGCTGATCTATATATTCTGTGGGCTAAGCCAGGGCGCCAACGCTCTGGGCGAGATCAGAACCTGCAACTTTGGTTCGGCCAAACCCTCTTCCTGGGTTCGGGTGTATTATGGATCGGGGATCAGGATGGAGAGCGTCATCAGTTCACTGACGGTCCTGGAAAAAAAGCCTGCCTCGGATATCTGCGGCGGAGCCTTTGGTTTGAAGCTCCTGCCCAAGCTGGAACTGGACGGCTGGTGGTATGCGCACTCCCGTGCCAACGCCTATGAATTGCAGGCTAAAGTGCTGCTGGCACAATATGGATCCACCTACATCAGTGCCGCTCCCGGGCTTCTTTACTCCGATGGGGATCAGGACTATCAGCATTATGAGAATTATTACGATTACGGAACAGCGCATAATAATTGCCGGATCAAGGGGCTTGGGGTCCCGGTGACCTATACTTTTGACACTCAGCGCAATCTGCTGGTGAACTTTATGGCAGGCGTGAACCTGATCTGGGTGGAAAATGCAGGGCATACGACCACGTATAATTATGACACCCATCAATACGATATCAGAGACTTCCAATACGCTGAAGGTCCTCTGCCCTCCGGACGCTTAGGTATCAGCATCGAAGCCAACAGTGAAGCCTTCTCTCTCATTCCGGAGCTGGGCGTTTCTTTCCTCAATGTCAGGGATGAGGGATTCAGACCATACCCCAATCTGGGGCTGAGTCTGGGCTTCCGGTGGTGAGAGGCTGAGCATCCACCGGAAAACCAAATCTGTTCACGCCCGGCTGAGTTTCCTGTAGGTTATCCGTTTGGGGATCAGCGCTTTATCCCCCAGTCTCTGCAGTTTGTTCTCTTCATAATCACTGAAATTCCCTTCAAACCACTTGACTTTGCTATCCCCTTCAAAGGCCAGAATGTGGGTGCAGAGCCGATCCAGAAAATACCGGTCATGACTGATCACTACCGCGCATCCTGCAAAATCCAGAATTGCTTCTTCCAAGGCGTGGATGGTGTAGACATCCAGATCGTTGGTAGGTTCGTCCAGTAGCAACACGTTCCCTCCCTCTTGCATGGTGAGCGCGAGGTAGGCCCGGTTCTTTTCTCCACCGCTCATGATGTTCACGGGTTTATAGTGTTCTTTGGACGAGAAATTGAACTTGCTCAAGTACTCGCGAACGTTGATCTCACGGTCTCCGGCTTTCATAATATCTCTGCCCTCCCCCACCAGTTCCAATAGGGTCTTGCTCTCATCCATCAATCGCGATTGGTCTACGTAGGATAGCTTAACGGTCTCACCTATGCTCAGGGAACCGCTGTCAGGCTGGATCTTACCGGTGATCAGGTTGAACAGGGTCGTTTTCCCTGCTCCGTTGGCACCGATCACTCCGATGATCCCACCTGCCGGAAGGTCAAACTCCAGGTCTTCATAAAGTACTTTATCCCCGTAAGCTTTGGACAGCCCCTGCGCTTTGATCACGTTGTGACCCAGCTTTGGCCCAGTCGGGATATGGAGTAGATCGGTGCTGTTTTCTTTTGTATACTCTCGTGAGGCCATCTTTTCATAATTTTGGATTCTGGCTTTGCTCTTGGCCTGCCTGGCTTTGGGACTGCTGCGGATCCACTCCAGCTCATCTGCCAGGGCTTTCTGACGCTTGCTTTCACTCTTGGTCTCGTTTGCCAGA
>JAKLEY010000084.1 GCA_022711455.1 Candidatus Cloacimonadota bacterium | reverse complement strand
GGAGACATTTCTCAAAACTGGCTGATACTTAAGAATGGAGAAACTGTTATGGGTCTTTTTCAGAACATGTTCGAAGGAAATCTGCTCACTTTCAATCCCGGTTGGGATCAGAATGCTGAAAGTCTGGAGGAATTCACCGATATCAGAAGGATCAAAGCGGAACTGGAAGCTGCCGGACTGGGTCAGATCGAGCTTGATTCCACGCAAGAGACGGGTCCCGCAAGTTTTATGATCACAGATCCGGATGGAAATGTCATCCTCTTCGATCAGCATCGCTAAGCCGCACAGAGCCACTTGTTTTGAAGAAAGATGTAGGCTTGACCACTATTCGGTTGACAGGATCACTGCCCGGAGAATTCTGACCCCGCATCATAGATAGATCTTTTAAAAGCGTATAATGGGGGTGACATGGTTTCGACAGGGAACTTTGAGTGAATGAGATGCATGCCGGAGATGCTATCCACTCCGTTAACAAGTAGCGCCAAAATTAAATGCAAACAACAACTACTCCTTAGCCGCATAAGCAGCTAACGTTCTGCCTTCCCGTTCCGTCGGGGAAGAACAGGGCGTCGAAACAGTACGGAGGCTCTGCGGTTGATGCCTGTATTCCGCAGCTGAGATCACAGGCTGGGAATCGTCAGGTCTGATCTTCTAATCCTGACCGGTTCTGAGATCAAAGAAGACTAAGCATGTAGATTCGCATTTGGGCGGTTCTTTGGACGCGGGTTCGATACCCGCCACCTCCACCAGATTGGATTAGCAGATTAACAGATTAGCAGATTAGTGGGTTAACAGATTAGTAAATTAGAAGATTAGGGGGTTATGGATTTGATGATGATGATAAAGAGGGTGAAGAAATGATGCATACTGAAATGGAAGTGTATAAGACCAGCATGCAGCTAGTTAAAGCCATCTATGATATGACTGTTGATTTCCCTACAGACGAAAAATGGGGTCTGATATCTCAGATGAAACGAGCCACCATTTCAATCCCCTCAAATATTGCCGAGGGCTGTGGCAGAAGAAGCAAGAAAGAACTGTCGAATTTCCTCAATATCTCACTTGGCTCTGTTGCCGAACTTTCAACTCAGATCGATATTGCCGTTATGCTTGGCTTTGCTAAAGATAGAACAAAATCTGAAGCATGCAGAGCCCTCGCTCTATCTGTAAAACGCCAGTTAGTAGGCTTACTCAGGTCCATGGCAAGTCCATCAGAGAATTAGTCCAGGGCCGGAGCTGACTAATCTGTTAATTTGTTAATTCGTTAATTCCTATCATAAGCAGAAAACACTTTACAAAAAAGCCAGCCATTTAAACATGGCACTACTAAATCATCTGGAGGATGAAATGGCCCTTAAACCTGAGGCTAAACAAGCTATCATGGCAGAGTTTAAACTCCATGAATCAGACACAGGCTCACCTGAAGTACAGGTAGCGATGCTCTCCCGTCGGATCTCCGACATCACAGAGCACCTGAAAGTCCATGCAAAGGACTTTTCTACCCGTCGTGGCCTGCTGAAACTGATCGGGCAGCGCCGTCGTCTCCTTGATTATATGAAAAGTAAGGATATCAATCGTTACCGCTCTATCATCAAGGCGCTCGGTATCAGAAAGTAAACTCTATCCACGATATATCGGCTTATGAAAATCATGGATTCCCTCATGATAGAGCATAAAACAGGGCTCTTGATGCAGGGAATCCTTTTTCATTATAGTGTGTAACATAGGCTTTAGCCTGTTCGTAACATAGGCTTCAGCCTGTTCGTAACATAGGCTTCAGCCTGTTTACTTTGTCAACCGAGGCTCAAGCCTCGGGACAACAGCTTGAAAGCTATGTTACATAAACCCTTTGGGAGAAACGAGCAATACGCTAATGATCAGCTCATTAGCCTATTGCTTCTTCTCCTGAAGATCGAACCGGCGTCTGTTATGATGCCAAGAATCATAAGGAGAACTTATGCACAACTTCAATATCACTCGTAAGACCATCGATTTCTGCGGACGTCCGCTGATGATCGAAACCGGCAGAATGGCCAAACAGGCTAATGGTTCTGTCTTTATCCAATACGGTGAGACCTCTGTCCTCGTTACTGCCACAATGGCAAAAGTTGCCACCACAAACACAGATTTCTTCCCACTCACGGTTGATTTCATCGAGAAAATGTACGCCGCCGGCAAGATCCCTGGCGGATTCTTCAAACGCGAATCCAAACCTTCAACGGACGCAACATTGATGGCGCGCGTGATCGACCGTTCGATCCGTCCTCTCTTCCCGGAAGGATTCCGCAACGCTGTCCACGTCGTGCTCAACGTCCTTTCCTATGATGGCGTGAACAACCCTGAGATCCTGGGTGTTTTGGGAGCTTCATTGGCTCTGTCCATCTCTGATATTCCTTTCCATGGACCCATTGCCGGCGTTTCAGTCGGTTATGTGGACGATCAGATCGTGGTGAATCCCACCATCCAGCAGATCAAAGAAACATCCAAACTCAATCTGGCAGTTGCCGGAAGCGCCACTTCGATCGTGATGATCGAATCCGCCGCGGCTGAACTCTCGGAAGACATCATGCTCGAAGCCGTTTACGCTGGTCATGAAGAGATCAAACGCCTCTGCGCCCTGGAAATGGAATTCGTTAATGAGATCGGAAAAGCCAAGGTTGAAGTCGTTCTGGATCGCGTTCCTGAAGAGATCCTTGCCAAAATGACAGCTGATTATGGTTCAACCATCGCAGCTTCCGCTGTCATCCTTGGCAAGCAAGAACGGCAGGACGCCTTCGACAATGCTGAAGCAGAGATGCTGGAGAAGTATGCTGAGGCCGACGGAGAAGCCTTTGCCGAAAACGAACGTTATTATAAGGAAGCTTTCGAAGAGCTAATCCGCAAGTATGTGCGCGAATCAATTCTCTTCAAACATCACCGCGTGGATGGACGCAGCCTGGATGAGATTCGTGATATCACCTGCGAGATCGATGTCCTTCCCCTCGTGCATGGCTCCGCTCTCTTCACCCGTGGTGAGACCCAATCCTTGGGAACAGTTACCCTGGGTGGCGGTTCGGATGAGCAAGTTATTGACACGCTTGAAACTGAATATAAGAAGCAGTACTATTTACACTATAACTTCCCGCCCTTCAGCGTTGGCGAAGCCGGACGCATGGGGCCAACGGGACGCAGAGAACTTGGTCATGGCAATCTTGCCGAACGTGCCTTGAAGACCGTTATCCCGTCTCAGGAAGTCTTCCCCTACACTATCCGTCTGGTCTCCGATATTCTGGAATCCAACGGCAGCTCATCCATGGCTTCGATCTGCTCCACCTGTCTCGCTCTGATGGCAGCCGGTGTTCCGATCAAAGCTCCCGTGGCAGGTATTGCCAACGGACTCATCCTCGAGGGTGACAAACATGTCGTCCTCACAGATATCATGGGCCTGGAAGATCATCTGGGCGACATGGATTTCAAGTGTGCCGGCACCAAAGAAGGTATCACTGCGATGCAGATGGATATCAAGATCGAAGGTATCACCAAAGATATCATGCGCACCGCTCTAAATCAGGCCAAGACAGCTCGTTTGCACATCCTGGCATTGATGGAACAGTGCATTGCCGAGCCTCGTCCGGACTTGCTGCCCTCAGCGCCCAGAATCGAAAGCTTCAAGGTTCCCGTCGACAAGATCGGCGAGGTAATAGGGCCCGCAGGCAAGATGATCAAATCCATCATCGAGAAATGCAAGGTTCAGGTCGACATCTCCGATGATGGTACCGTGCGCATTCTCTCTCCCGACAAAGCTTCCATCGACATGGCCAAGGCCATGGTCAAAGGCATAGTCGAAGAACCTGAGATGGGTGCGATCTTTGACGGCACCGTCTTCCGCATCGAGAACTATGGCGTCTTCGTGAAGATCATGGGTGGCGTGAAAGAAGGTATGGTGCACGTGTCTCAGATGCACACCAGCCGCATCAATCATCCTCTGGATATGGTCAAAATGGGTGACACCGTGCGCGTGAAGGTCATCGAATCTGAAAAAGGTAAGCTTGCTCTGGCCATGAAAGGCCTGGAAGGCAATCCCGAGCCGGATCCGAACGCTCCCAAGGACCGCCCTGAAATGCATCAACAACGTGATTCACGTGGAGATAGAGACCGCCGTCCGCCCCGCAGAGATGGTGGTGGCTTCCGTAGATAAGTTAAATTAAATGTAGTGGCAGGCTTCTGAAAGCTTGCCACTTCCCCTTTTGGGCTGCAGTCTTCAGTTGTGGCCGAGATATCACGAGGTAGAAATGAATTACAAGATAGCTGATCTCAGCTTAAAAGAACTTGGCAGGAAAGAAATTGAGCTTGCCGAGGTCGAAATGCCGGGGCTGATTGCCCTCAGGCAGAAATACTCTCATCAGAAACCACTGAGCGGAGCCCGGATCACCGGATCCTTACATATGACTATCCAGACTGCTGTGTTGATCGAGACTCTGGTTGATCTGGGAGCCAGTGTGCGTTGGGCCAGTTGCAACATTTTCAGCACTCAGGATCATGCCGCTGCAGCTATTGCCGCATCCGGTGTTCCCGTCTTCGCCTGGAAGGGTGAGACTCTGGAAGAATACTGGTGGTGCACCTTTCAGGCTCTGAACTGGGATGGAAATGAAGGACCAGATCTTATTGTAGACGATGGTGGAGACGCTACTCTGATGATCCATGAAGGCTACCGGTTGGAAGAAGAGTTCGTGAAAAGCGGAAAGCTCCCGGTTATCACCACAGAGAACCGCGAACTGGGTATTCTGCAAAGCTTGCTCTTGAGTGAGTTACAGAGTTACCCCAATCGTTGGCACCGGGCTGCAAAAAGACTCAAAGGCGTCAGTGAAGAGACCACCACAGGAGTGCACAGGCTTTATCAGATGCTGGAACAGGGTGAGTTGCTCTTCCCGGCGATCAATGTGAATGACTCTGTCACAAAAAGCAAGTTTGACAATCTTTACGGTTGCAGGGAATCCCTTGCGGACGGCATTAAACGTGGCACAGATATTATGGTTGCAGGAAAGGTTGTGGTTGTTTGCGGTTACGGTGATGTGGGCAAGGGCTGTGCTCAGTCCATGCGAGGTTTTGGTGCCCGGGTCGTGGTCACTGAAATTGATCCTATCTGTGCTCTGCAGGCAGCCATGGAAGGCTACGAAGTGGCTCTTTTGGACGATATGCTGGAAGAAGGTGACATCTTTGTGACCGCCACCGGCAATTGTGATGTGATCCGCGCTGATCACATCATGAAGATGAAGAACAACGCCATTGTCTGCAATATCGGGCATTTCGACAATGAGATCCAGATCGATAAGCTATACTCCATCGAAGGGGTGCAGAAGCTCAATATCAAGCCTCAGGTTGATAAGATACTGCTTCCAAACGACCGTGCCATCATCCTGCTCTCTGAAGGCCGCCTGGTCAATCTGGGCAATGCCACCGGTCATCCCTCTTTTGTGATGAGTTGTTCTTTCACCAATCAGGTGCTGGCACAGATAGAGCTCTGGCAGAATTCGCACGCGATCGGAGTCACCACCTTGCCCAAAGAACTGGATGAAGAAGTTGCCAGGCTGCATCTGGAGAAGCTTGGAGTCAAGCTCACACGCCTGACAGAGAGGCAGGCAGGTTACATCGGAGTGCCTGTGCACGGTCCTTACAAACCAGAACATTACAGATACTAAATCATAAAGGAGCCTATATGGATTTAATCTCGAAAATCAAGAACAAAACCGCCACCATCGGAGTGGTTGGTCTGGGTTATGTGGGGCTTCCCATGGCTGTGACCATTGCCAAGAAAGGCTTCAAGGTTCTTGGCTTTGAAGTTTCGGACTATGCGATCGAGCATGTGAACGCGGGTGATAACTACATCGGCGACGTGCAAGATGAAGACCTGAAGAAAGTGGTTTCAGCAGGGCTGCTCAGTGCCACCAAGGACTACAGTAGGATTAGTGAAGTTCATGCTGTGATGATTGCCGTTCCCACTCCATTGGATCGTTATCACCAGCCTGATGTCACTTTCATCAAACTTGCCACCCAAGCCATGGCTCCCCATTTGAACAAGGGCAGTCTGGTTGTGTTGGAAAGCACCACGTATCCTGGCACCACGCGTGAGATCATCCTTCCCGAATTTGAGAAGCAGGGTCTGAAAGTGGGCGAGGACATCTTCCTGGCCTTCTCTCCGGAACGCGTCGATCCAGGCAACGAGACTTATAAGACCCACAATACTCCCAAAGTAGTAGGTGGAATCACGCCCAAGTGTAATGAGGTATCAAAAGCTTTATACGAGAGCATTCTGGACGCTCCGGTTCACCTTGTCTCTTCTCCGGAAGTGGCAGAGATGGAAAAGATATATGAGAATACATTCCGCAATATCAACATAGCTCTCGCCAACGAAATGACCGTTCTTTGCGAACGCATGGGCATCAGCATCTGGGAAGTGGTGGATGCAGCCAAGACCAAGCCTTATGGCTTCATGGCCTTCTATCCGGGTCCCGGAGTCGGCGGTCACTGCATTCCGATCGATCCTTTCTATCTGACTTGGAAAGCCAGAGAATTCGAGTTCCACACCCGCCTGATCGAGCTTGCCGGAGAGATCAATATCGACATGCCTGAATATGTAGTCCAGCGTGCGATCAAGATCTTGAACCGTAAGGGTGTCGCTATCTCGAGAGCCAAGATCCTGCTGCTGGGAGCAGCCTATAAGAAAGACATCCGGGACATGCGCGAATCCCCTGTGGAACAAGTGATCGAGCAATTGGAAGCCCATCTGGCCGATTTCGAGATCCATGATCCCTATGTGGAAGAATTCCATAACGAGCGCAACGGAAAGACATATGCCACTATACCGTTGGGAAACCTGATCAAATATGACCTGATCATTGTGATCACGGACCACAGCAATATCAACTATGCAGAAATAGCTGCCAGTGGAGTGAACATTCTTGACACGCGTAATGCATTCAAGAATTTCAAAGCAGATAACATAGAAGTTCTATAAACAATGAAGCTGCAAGCCCGGCTCCTGCCGGGCTTCACTTTAGGAAATTATATGCCAAGCCATCCCCCTGTAATGATCGATGAACTCTTTGGCAGCCTCGAAGCTGTCGAAGGAGAAGTCTGGACCGTGGTCCACACCAAACCCCGCGCCGAGAAGAAACTCGCGGATTATACCAGGCGTCTGGGTTTCTGCTACTATCTGCCCCAAATGGAACGGGAACACATCTATCAACACCGGAAAGCCATTTTCATGGTTCCGATGTTCCCCAGCTACCTCTTCATCAGGTGCGTGGATACTGATAAAGCCAAACTTTTGCTTTCCGGCAATGTGGTTCGCTTTATCAAAGTCCGTTATCAGAAAGAACTGCTGAGCGAGCTCAAGAGCATCTGGCTCACCCGCAAAAAAGAAGCGGAACTGGAAGAAGTGCTGTGGTTGGACAGCGGTTTGAGGGTGGAGATCATCTCGGGACCACTCAAAGGTATCTCCGGTGTGGTTGAAAGCCACGAGAAGATCGAGGAAGTCCAGCTCCAGATCAATATTTTACGTCAAGCCGTGAAGGTCAAAGTAAAGGCAACAGACTTGCGCATAGTGGGTGAATACACCATAGTGGAGGGTTAGAACATGAAAATACTGATCACCGGTGCTGCCGGTTTTATCGCATCACACGTCTCGGACGCCTATCTCGAAGCGGGACACGAAGTGGTCGTTGTGGATAATCTCTCAACAGGTTATAAGCACAATATCAACCCCAAAGCCAAGTTTTACAAGATAGATATTTGCTCTCCTGATCTGGACCGTGTCTTCGAAGCAGAGCGTCCAGATATTGTTAATCACCACGCTGCCCAGGTCAGCGTTCCCCTTTCCGTGGAAGATCCTCTTAATGATGCCCGGATCAACGTTTTAGGCTTGGTTAATATCTTACAGAGCTGTGTGAAGCACAGCGTGAAGAAAGTAATCTTTATCTCAAGTGGCGGAGCGATTTACGGCGAAGCGGAAGAATATCCCACAACAGAGAATTATCAGCCAAAGCCTCTATCGGTGTATGCCATCAATAAAATGGTGGGGGAGAGCTATTTAGCTTTCTATCACCATCAATATGGGCTGAATTACACCGTCCTGCGATACGCCAATGTCTACGGACCGCGTCAGGTCTCACACGGTGAGGCAGGAGTGGTCTCGATATTCGTTCAGAAGCTGCTGGCAGGCGAAACTCCAACGCTCAACAGCTATCCTGAGGATCCCAATGGCATGATCAGGGACTACGTGTATGTGAAAGATGTGGTCAAGGCCAATCTGCTGGCTCTTCAAACCGGCGAGCAGAAGGCTTTCAATATTGGCACCGGAATTGAGACTCATACCCGTGCTCTCTATGATGAAATCTGCACGCAATTGGGTTTAGACGTGAATCCCATCTCAGCATTAGCCCGGAAGGGCGATCTGAAACGCAGTTTGCTTGATTGGTCCAAAGCAGCTGTTGAACTTGGCTGGAAGCCTGATCATGACCTGCAGCAAGGCATCAGGGAAACCATAGAATTCTTTAAAAGCGAAAACAAGAGGTAACAATGAAATTGGCAGTGATCGGCACCGGATATGTAGGCCTTGTAACAGGAACTTGCTTCGCCGAAATGGGCAATCAGGTGATCTGCGTGGATACTGACGCCACCAAGATAAACATGCTCAACAAAGGCAAAATTCCGATCTGGGAACCCGGATTGGAGGAAATGGTTAAGCGCAATCAGGCCGGCAAGCGCTTGTCTTTCACAACGGATATCAAAAGTGCCGTGCAAGATTCACTGGTCCTCTTCATTGCAGTGGGAACACCACCGGACGAAGACGGTTCAGCAGACCTCAAGTATGTGATCCAGGCTGCCAAAGAAATAGCACAAAGCATGAATGAATACAAGGTTGTGGTGAACAAATCCACCGTTCCGGTGGGCACTGCAGACAAGGTGAAGCAAACAATCAGTAAAGTCTTACATGAACGCAAGCTAGACTATCGTTTCGATGTGGTCTCCAATCCTGAATTCTTGAAAGAAGGGGCAGCCATTGAAGATTTCATGAAGCCTGACCGCGTCATTGTCGGAACAGACAAACCCGAAGTTGGCGAGCTGATGAAAGTATTATATTCACCTTTCAATCGCACTCAGGACCGTGTGATCATCATGTCCATCCGCAGCGCGGAGATGACAAAGTATGCTGCTAATGCCATGCTGGCCACGAAAATATCGTTCATGAACGAGATCTCCAGAATCTGCGAAAAGTATGGAGCAGACATCTCTGAAGTCCGTAATGGAATTGGCAGCGACACCCGGATTGGTTATAAATTTATCTATCCCGGAGTCGGATACGGTGGCTCTTGTTTTCCCAAGGACGTTAAAGCCCTGATCCATATGGCTCATCTGCAAGAGCTGGTTCCCAGTCTGCTGGAAGCTGTGGAAGAGGTTAATGCTGTCCAAAAACAGGTTTTAGTTGAGAAAGTGCTCAAACGCTTTGATAACGACATCACAGGCAAGACCTTTGCCATCTGGGGTCTTGCTTTCAAGCCTCAAACCGATGATATGCGTGAAGCACCGTCTCTGGTGATCATCAAAGCTCTGTTGGAGAGGGGAGCAACAGTTCGTGCCTACGACCCGGTTGCCATGCCGGAAGCTCAGCGC
>JAKLEY010000083.1 GCA_022711455.1 Candidatus Cloacimonadota bacterium | reverse complement strand
GATCTTCAACCCAGAGAACAGGTAGTGTCGGATTCCGATCCGACGACATAAGAGATCTTAAACACAGAGAACAGGTAGTGTCGGATGCCAATCCGACGACAAAAGAGATCTTCAACACAGAGAAAAGCAGAGGATAGCAGAGAAAAGCAGAGAATGGAGCGAAGCACTCGTCACTCGTCACTCGTCACTTGTCACTCGTTACTTCAGCAGCATTGGCATGCTGCTCTACATTAAAAAAAGCCCCGCACTATACGGGGCTTGATTTTATCAGATGAGTTCAGAGTCTTGTCACTCGTCACTCGTCACATGTCACTTTACTTGACCATGACCATCTTTTTAGTGATGTTGCGGCTGGGGCTGGTCAGACGGTAGAAGTAGACACCGCTGGCGCAGTTTTGGTTTTTGGAATCACGTCCGTCCCAATTGATCGTGTGAGAACCCTGAGTGGCTTTGTAGGAACGCACAGCTTGTCCGGCGAGGTTGTAGATGGTGACGGTTGCTGTTTCGCCTTCCTTGACGTCGAGGGCGATAGTGGTTCCGGTTTTGAAGGGGTTGGGATAAGCAGATCTCATCATGGTCACACTGGGGATGTTGGGTGTTTCGCTACCCAGAACTGTGACGGTGACCGGTCCGTGGACCGTTGTGCTGCTGTAATCAACGCTTTCT
The DNA here is from genome assembly GCA_022711455.1 of Candidatus Cloacimonadota bacterium. Lineage (GTDB taxonomy): Bacteria > Cloacimonadota > Cloacimonadia > Cloacimonadales > Cloacimonadaceae > PHBP01. The sequence continues at coordinate 9,108 of JAKLEY010000083.1, read as the reverse complement.
AACCAGTAGTAATAGACCTGCTCGGTCTCGACTTCGCGATCCGTGAAATCATACTTGTGCTGAGTGGAGCTGTTGGTGGCTTCCAGCATGACGGGGGTGAGCAGAGTGGACTGGCTGTAGTTATCGGTATCGTTACGATAGACGCGATAGCCCAGCAGGTTGGTTTCTGATTCTGTGATCCAGGTGAGGTTGACGTAGTTTTCCGCGGTCGGAGCTGCTGTGAAGCTGCTCAGTTCCACGGGAAGAGTCATCAGACTGCTGCCGAACATGATGGCAATGCCACCTGCTTTAGTTCCGGTGGCAAGGGGTCCGCCGATTCCGTCTTTGTGGTACTGGATACCCTTGCTTCCATCCGCGTTTTCGATTCCGACGGTGGCACTGAAGTTACCTGTCAGGCTTCCTGCGATGTCATTGTATTGCAGTTTGATCCTGCCATCGGCATAGAGGATCACCTGAGCGGTGACCGAGAGCAGAGGATCATAAGCAGAACCGGTTCTGCCAAAATGATCGAAGGTGATGGTGAAGGTGCTGCCGTTTCCACCGTAGTAAACATTGGAAGTGCCGGCAAAATATTCCAGATCATCCCAGAACAAGGCGATCAGGTTGTTTGGAGTGCTGGAGTTAGGCAGAACACTGTTTGTCCAGGCATTGCTTCCGCTGCCAAACGAGACAAAACCGTTGGAACTGACCCAAACGTCACTGTAGTTCACACCGTAATAATTGAAGACGAAACCAAGCGGGAAGGGACCCCAGGCTGTGTCGTCCTGATCAGCTGTCTCGATCACGCTGTTGCTGGTCTCATTCACCCAGGAGTAGGCAGGGGTGGTGGGAGCAGCAATGGAGACGTTATTGGCAAAGAAATAACCACCGGCTGTAGTGGTTGCATCGCCTCCGCCATAGTTGGCAGCATCTGAACCGCTTCCGGTGATGATCACATCGTGGCTGGCTTTGCTCAGGTTGTCCACAATGGTGAGAGTGGTGCTGAAATTACCTTCCGCGATGGGATTGAAGACCACGGTAACAGTCATTGGCAGATTTGTGAGGCTGGCAGGATAGCTGTTGCTGTCGACCAGAGTGAATTGAGGATCGCCGTTCAGACTGACGGAATTGATCTGCAGCTCGCCCCCGCCTGTGTTGCTGATCGTAAATGCTTGTTGCACAGCGGAATTGACAGCGATGGTGCCAAAGAGCTTATCTTCCGGGGTGACACCAAAGGCTGGTGTGACCGGAGCGAGCTGGATGACTACGTTGTCGATCATGAAATCGTTGTCCCCATTGCCTGATACAGTTGATTCAGCATAAAAGGCAAAGTATTTGAGCCCGGAGATGCCTGTGAGCGGGATGCTGTAGTTCATTCCGGTATTCGGGATGCTGTTCAGCACATAGGGTGAACCGGTGTTGTTCCATTCCCGCAGGATGGTGGGATTGGTCATCAGGGGGCTTTCGCTCATCACAACTAAAAACCGGTCATCTGCCAGAGTGCCGGTGGCAGGAGCGGTCCCATTCCATGCCATCAGAGCGGCATCGAATTTCAATTCATGGGTCTCGACCGGAACGTTGATCTGAGGCGTTACCAACCAGGCGTTACGGCTGCTGCCATAGATGTTGCTCTTGGCTGCTTTGTTGGTGCCGCTGACGTTGAGCCAGTCATCCTGTGCCCATTGTGAACCGTTGATAGTAGGGGTTCCGGAAATGAATCCGTTGAGCTGGGTCCAATTCAGCGGAAGCCAATCAGTGGAAGTTGAGCCAAAATTGACATTCCAGGGGAAGCTGGAGATGATGGGATCAAAGCCGGTTCCGGAAAGGGCGACCTGATGATCCACTTTCGCGTCTCCGGTGAAATTCAAAGTCGCAGAATAGTCTTGGGCTGCTAATGGATTGAAGGCCACTTTGATGGTCTTGCCAAGGCCCGAGCCCAAAGCCCAGGGCAGAGGATTGGCGTTCATATCCAGAACGAATCTCTCCGGGTTAGTTCCACCCAAAGTGAGGTCTGTGATATTAAGGGTTCCGGCTCCGCCGTTGGAAACAGTCACAAAGGTATAAGCCGAGGTGGTGTTCATATTGACAATGCCGAAATTCACCGAAGTAGGGTTCACCGCAAAGCTGGGAGCAAAAACGGTGTAGTTGCTCATATCCAGCTGGACGTTCGGACGGTTGGCCGTCACTGAACCAACCTCTGTGGTTGGAGCCGTGTTGTCTTTGCGGATATACTGATTCATCCCGGTTGCTGAGGTATAATACCACTGCGGACCTGATGTGCCACCACCGCCGTAATTACTTTCGATCAGGATCTCGAGATTGTTTCCTGTATAGGCAAAAGGAGTGGTCAAGGTTATGGTGCTCCAGGCTCCGGCTGCGGTGCCGGAAATGGTGCCTTCATAAAGGGGGGTCAAGCCACTGATCAGGGTTGGCCAGTTTACCGCAGGGGTCAGGGTTGCGGCTGTGGTCATCTTCATGTAGACCTTGATCGGGATCACAGTCGTGGTGGTGTTGTAGGCCTTGTATGAGATGGTATTAATTGTGCCTGAACCGCCCACCTGAACTGAGGTGTAGATCGCGGCACTGCGATGGAAGCCCCACAAACTGCCAATCGGTTCATAGGTGTAGTTGGTGCCGCTGCCGATCGTAATGACATCGGCAAACGCGAATACTGCCATGAGCATGACTAAAGACAGTAAAATGAGTTTTTTCATGTGTTCTCCTGTATATTTTTTTGGTTTGAAATCTGGACTGCTTGGGTCTGTGGGATGCTTATCCAACATAGCAAAGCCGGTCTTGGAATTCTTCTACAGGAAGAGCAGATTTATAAGAACAGATTACGTCAAGCATAAAAAATACATATAGGTGCTAATACTATGGGAAGCAAGTAAATAAAAATTTAGGATTAATGAGGCATGGTGCTTGTGTTGAGTGTTAAACCGAGACGATTATCTGACTGCTGATTTCCGTGAAAAGCTCTCCTGACCAGCCTGTCAAACTATCCGGATTGGGAATAAATGGCAGGACGTCGGCTTTGGCTTGCTCAAAATTCACGTTGTTGATCCTGTCTGCAAGCATACTCTGGAATAGCACATGGTCCAGAAACAGCTCGGGGCTTAGGTGTCCGCTCTGCTTCAAGCGGGCTTCCAGATGCCCGAGTTTAAGGGGAACAGCTTGTTGGACAAACCAGATCAGATCATACCAGTCGCGTCCTTTCACCCGGTTTTTCCAGCTGCGGGCCAAAACGGCATGCATCTTTCCGGCAAAGAGATCCGGAAGGCCCATGCTTGAAACATTGAAAGGCATTGGTTCCAATAAAAACTTGCTTTCAGTTTCAAAGGCGCAGGGTGGCAGAAGATCAAGCTCAAATTTTACGCTGATGAGTTCGTCCCGATGAAACAGGTCCGGATCTAATGCCGGAACTTTGAGACCAAACAGGATCTTCAAGGTGTTTGCCTTAATGAAAGCCGATTCGATCTGGCTGGACTGCTTTTGTTTCAGATTCACTTCTGCCTCAATACTCCAGGCTTGCAATTCTCTTTGGACAGAGTCTAAATAGGCGCTCAGCCGAAACTCCGGTTTAGGAGCAAGCAAGGAAAAATCCAGGTCTTCCGAAAAGCGGTCAAGACCGTAAAGCATCCTGAGCGCGGTCCCTCCATAAAAGGCCGCGTGCTCAAAAAAACCACTCCTCCAGAGCCCCAGCAGACATATCTTTTGGATCTTATCCCGCAGCACCCTGCGAAACTCGTTCGGAGTCCGGACCGGGTTTTGGGCCAACAGTGAAAAGAGCGGATTAGAATTCATTTGCAGCCATCCATTTTTGCAGCAGCCGCAGGTTTCCTGATCCTGAGGTTTGAGCCAGTTGGTCGATCAAATCACGGTTCAGCGTGGCAACTACGTCAAATTCCAGACGCAGATCTTCCACCATGAGTTGATCCATGCTCTTCAAATCACTTAGCCTGGGATGCAGGTAAAGCTTGTCACAAAGAGCTTTCTCCGGGCTGGCGATCAGATAGCTGCTCTGTCCGGTCTTGTGAATCCGATAGGCCTGATTGTAGTACGAGGGCTTAAGCTGTTGATAACTAAAGACTCCCAGCCGTGTCCGGTAGAGCTTGCAGCGTCCCGTAGTCACGGAACTAAGCTGAAACGTGTGCTCCGGAATCAGGTTGTAAAATGACAACGCGTAATCCAAAGACAGATAAGAAGGACCATAGAGCAGATTGGCGATCACTTCAGGCTGCACGGGCTTGTTGTAGGCTTCCGAAAGGACGTAGAGCCCACTTTTAAGCGCAATCAGATCTCCTGCCGCAAGTAGCTTACTGATCTTGTTCCGGGGATATCGATAATCCTTCAGTCGGCTCTTCAGATGCTGATAATCAAAGGGTTGCTGACTGATGCGATTCAAATTCTCATTCATATTGACTCCAGTATGTGGACAAAATGTCAACATGCTGGTATCAAGTCAAGTTATTTCTGCAGGAATTGACCTGACAGAAGTTTAAACTTGACACCGGGGCTGCATTGGCAATTCCTTGTTGCAAAAAGAAAAAAGCCTTTTTGTAGGCAGAATATGGAGTCAATAATGAACCGCATCCTACTGATAATTATGATAATTGGACTTATGCTTCCGCTGTGCGCTCAGGGCACGGATCCCATCGAGCGCTATCTGGAATTCCCCGGAGTGGATAATTTTCTGGAAGCTGTAACTGCTCTGAACGACAGCTTGAACGCGGATTCCGATCCCTGGACGATCAAAGCCAATCTGGCCTATATTGCCAATTCGGAAGCCAACCGTCTGCTGGATGAGCTCAGGGCAAATGAAGAGCATCTGAGTGCCGGGCAACGCTTTATGGTGGCTAATATGCTGCTTGGAATGGACAAATATGATCTCGCCATCGAGCTCTATGAGGGTTTGAACAAGGACTACCCCAAGTGGAGCTGCCCCTGGCGTCACCGCGGCGAAGCACTTTATAAGCAGGGGGATTACAAAACCGCGGTCACAGCCCTGAATCAGGCCATCAAAACCAATCCTCAGCACTATGATGCTTACGTATGGCTTGCGCTTACGCAAAAAGAACTGAAGCTGTATAAGGACGCTCTGGCCAATCTGGACGAGGCCCGCAAACTGGATCCCAACGCTGAAGGCGGAGCGGATGACGTGATGTCTGCCGAATCCGTGGATGCTCTTTACAAAGAGCTCCAGATGAAAGCGAAGAAGGGCCGTAAATGACCGCGCTGATCCAAGCCTATGTGACTGCCGTTAAAAGCTATCCGATCCCAATGGCCATGATCCAGTTTGCGATCTTGGGCACTCTGGGCGAGCTCGTTTCCAAGTGGATCGTGAACAAGAATTTTCGTTATCCCTTCAGCCTTGCGATCACCCTCTGGAAGATGTTGGAATGGGCAATTCTGGCTGTGGGGATCAAATATGCCTTTCAGGGTTTCGGCGGTTTCACTGATCGTTTGATCGAGCATGGCTATCTGCCTCCAATGACAGGACTGGCCTACGCTTTCACCCTCTCCGCGCTGATGAATCTGCAATTTGGAGTGACGCTGGTGCTCATCCATCGGGTGCTGGACAACCTGCCTCTGAAGGTCAAGAACTGGAATAATCTGGATAAGGGGCTGATGTCCCTGCTTTGGTTCTGGATCCCGGCTCACACCCTCACCTTCATGCTGCCCCCGGATTTCCGGATCGGACTGGCAGCCTTGTGGAGCGTGTTCCTAGGCCTTATTTTGGGTTTCTTTAACCGGAAATAAAAACAGCGGCTTCATAAATCGTGATCAGCCGTCAGGCTCTGCCCGTTCCTCTGCTCAAGCTTGCCGCAGCCTGGAGTCTGGGGATCGTGCTCAGCCGGGTTCTGGATGCCTCTGTCCTGCCCAGCTTGCTGATCGGGTCCGGCTTCCTGATCGCGCTGGCGATCTTATCCAAGCAGAGTTTGCGCGGCATCCTGCTCCTGCTCTTGATCTGCGCTTTGGGTACACTCAGGACGGGGCTCTTCCCGGCTCCGGAATCGGCTCTGACAAAGGTTTTGGAAGATCGTCCCTACCTGCGCCAGAAACTCGAATTCAAAGTCCTGCGTCTGATCTCGGAAGAATATCACAGCTATGAGATCGGCCTGAACAGAATTGCTGGGGTGACAAATTCGGAACGTCTCTTGCTCTATGCCGGACGCGAACTTGAGGGGGGAGCAATCTACCGTATGCTGGGAGACGTGACTCCCATCGTGCAGGATCCTCTTCTGGACGTCTATCCGGGCAGATATCCCGCCAAAGCTTATCCTGTGGGGAACATTCTGCTTTTACACAGAGGTGGTTTTAGCATTGCCCTTGCCCGGGGCTGGTTGCTGAAGAATCTGGAGACCAATATCGGGGAAGGAGCGGACTTTGCCAAAGCCTTGCTGCTCTCGGACGTCTCCACTGGCAAACAATTCCGGGATGAGCTCAAACGGGGCGGGATCATCCATCTGATCGTGGTTTCCGGCTTGCACGTCTGGCTGATCTATGCCGTGGTGATGATTATGCTCAATTTCTTTTTGCCCAAACGCCTCTGCGAGCTGATCTTTCTGGTTCTGATCACCATTTTTGCCGCGCTCAACAACTGGGCTCCTCCGGTGCTGCGTTCCATCCTGATGATCGCTTTGATGCTGTTTTCCAAATGGCTATCCCGTCTCGTCTCCCCGATTCAGATCATGTCCGCAAGTCTAATCTTCATAACAGCTTATGATCCTCAGCAACTCTTCTCGGTCAGTCTCTTGCTCTCCTATGCCTCGCTGGCCATCATCATTCTGGCTCTGCCCCGGATCACAGTTCTGAAAAGTGGTGGACGCCTCCGCCTCTGGCTGGGGAAACAGCTAAACTATGTGCTGATCTCCGTTCTGGTGGGTCTGGGCTTGCTCCCGATCTCGCTTTACTATTTCGGAACAGGCAGTTTGAACGGCATTGTGGGAAACCTGATCGGGATCCCGCTGATCGGTTTGATCATGCCCCTGGCTTTCATCCTGATGCTGATCCCGACCGGTTTTGCCTTGCTGCCGGTCTTTCGCTTGTCGTATCTGGCATTGGTTTCAGTGTTTTACAAGTGGACTGCCTTCAGCGCGGCGCTGCCCTTGTATGTCAATTCGCGCTTCCTCAGTCTTCATCAGAGTTGTGCGCTGGTGATTGCTCTGCTGCTCTTCTTCCTGCTGCTCCGGGGGAGATGGAAAGTGTTGAGATATGCGGTCGTTCCTGCTTTGTCCGGGATCGCTCTGCTGCTCTGGCTGCCCCCTCTCCTGCAGCGGGATCTGCCGCGGATGGAGATCTATAACAGTGGCGTATCAGATTGCGCGCTTGTGAGTTACGCGGATCATACCATCATGCTCGACACCGGAGGCGTCTTCGGCAATCCCGCGGAAACGGAGGAACTCAGTCTGGAGCAGATGAAGACAAGCAGTTGGCTGGGCAGTAAGCTCTTACCACGCCTTGCCCGGCAGGGAATTCGCCAGATCGATTGGCTCGTCCTCAGCCACATGCATTCCGATCACTATGGAGGTCTGGCAGCTCTTGCAACCGCGCTGAGAATCAAGAATATCATCTGCGACCAGGCCGCGCTGAACAGCAAAGCCTGGCAGGAACTGGAGCGCGAGGGTTATTTCCGCAAGACTAAGATCCATGCGCTTTCGGACACCACCAGCTTTCGCGCGGGAGAGCTGCAGATTCACATCCTGCATCCGGATCGCAATTTCTATCTGCCTGATCCCAACAACCGCTCTCTGGTCACCAAACTGGAGTACCGGGGCCGCAGCTATCTCTTCTGCGGTGATCTGGAAGCGGAGGGGGAGGATTATCTGCTGCAGCGCCATCCCGACCTGCTCAAAGCGGACTACCTCAAGGTGGCACATCACGGCAGTAAAAGCTCCTCCACCCTTCCCTTCCTGAGGGCAGTGCGTCCCCGCGAAGCCTGGATCACAGTGAGCTTGCGCAATCGTTACCGCTTCCCCGCCCCGGAAGTGGAGCAGCGGTTTCAGGAGCAGGGGATCAAGCTGCGCCAGACCTCCCGGGGCAGCATCGTGCATCCGCTCTGATTAACAGATTAACGGATTAGCAGGTTAGGCCTATACACAGAATTCCATTCCAAACCCGATGAACTATATAAAGCTAAGTTCCTAATGTTCGTATTAAAATCCCTGCTCATACCTGAAACTCCAGACTGATGAGGCCGGAGTATTCTATTAGCTTGGAGTCATACTGGCATCTCAGCTGTCCGTCAATATCCCGAACTATGGGAACCGGCATGTCCTTGGGGATCAGGGCATAGCAGTGTCTGGATGGTCTTTCTTCTTTGAAGGTCTTGATCAGGGTGTCGGCTATCTCTGCAGCCAATGCACAAAGATAATCCTCGCCGGAGAGACAGGAGAAATCGCTATCGATCAGGACGGCTTCCCGAAGTGTCTGAGCCTCAGCCGGAATCAGTCCACAGAGATCATTTATCTTCGCGTCCGGTACTTTCATTGTCTTCAGAACTGCCTTATAGATCGTTTGGGAAGTCCAGGATTCATAATCCGTGATACACAGGAGTTGATAGTCGGGAAGTACGGATCGCAGGTGTTCCAGGAGTCCGGCGGATTCTATGCCGCAAAGTGAAATCCCTATCCGATTGAGCCCGGGCTTATAGTGAATCCGCAGAGCAGTGGAGTATTTCCGGAGAATCTTAACCACGGCTGCCGGCTCCAGGTCGCCTTCAGAAACTGGTATATAGCCATCCGTCACATCGATTTTATCGGCTATTTTCAGGCTGTTCCTGATTAGCTGAGGCGGGAAATCGTACAAGATTTTCATCTCTTTGGGCGATTTTAAATAGTAGTCGTTGCAGGCAAAGCGTTTGGCTTCCGGATGACTGAAATCAATACCCTTACGGATGCAATTCAGGGCATCGATAGCGCTGGAATCCTTACGCTCCAGGTGGTGGCAGTCGTTGGTAAGCACTACTGGAATCTTCGTTTGGGAGGCCAGATTCAGGAGTTTGTTCATGGCAAGCGCTTCGGCAGGCAGTTCATGATTCTGGATCTCGTAGTAATAATCATCGCCAAAGACTTCATGATACCAATCCGAAACCTGCCTTGCCTGATCATCTTTAGCCTCAAGCAGCAA
>JAKLEY010000082.1 GCA_022711455.1 Candidatus Cloacimonadota bacterium | reverse complement strand
CGTCACTCCGTCAAAGTTCTGCGTGTAAGGCAGGGTGTTGACAGTGGTGTCGATGCAGTTCCCGGTGAGGTTTATCACATGGGGCAGACGGGTCATATTGTCATTGATGGTGACCGTTCCGGTGTGAGCCCCTGCAACGGTTGGCAGATAGCGCACCGTGAAGCTGGCAGTCTGGCCAAAAGCCAGATTCAAAGGAAGCGTGGGTTGATTCTGGATCTGGAAATAGTTTCCATTAATCTGGATGGTATTAACAGTCAGGGTTCCGGTTCCGGCATTGGAGATCGTGAAGACCTGATCGTTGGTGGTGTTGATGAGCACGGTGCCCCAGTCCTTATTGGCAGGGGTGACCACGAAGACAGGATTCGGTCCCAGAGCCGTCATGTGGAAAGTGGTCTGGGGGAAGCTTCCGGATAGGGTTCCGGCTGCGGGAGCGGCAGGATCGTAGGTGGTGGTATCCGAAGCCAGCTTGCGGGCACGGTTGGTTCCCACAGTCTGAGTCTTGAAATCTTCCGCGGTGTTATAGCTCTGGGCTTCCATCGGACGATGGGCATAGAGCACCAGATTCCCTCCGGAATAAGCATAAGGCGTCTGCAACGGGATGGTCACAGAGTTTTCTCCTGCAGGGAAGCTGATATTGCCATCATAGACCACAGTCAGTTGAGTGGGCAGGATATAGCCTGCGGAGAGGTCTGCCAGCGGGGTGGTTCCCAGCCAGAATTTGACGGGTTGATTGGGCAGATTAGTCACGAAATTGTTGTAGAAGGTGAGAGCGGTGATATTTCCGAACAGACCGATCTCAGAGGGATAATAGAGGCATTGATAGAGGCTGTTATTATAATAGAAATCCAGCGGTTTGCCTTCGACCTGGTCTCCGGCACCAACCGTGACCGCGATCGTTCCCGCTGCCATTACAGACACGTTCAGCACAGGGCTGATGTCGTTGGCAGGGACCGCGTCATTCGGCAGCACTACTTTTCCGGTGAGGGCCAGAGGTCCGGCTGTGGTAGGAGTCCAAACCAGAGCGAAGTCATGCTCTGCCCCGGGTGCCAGGGTGACCCCGGGAACCGAAGCCAGTTCAGCTGTTCCGCCCATCAGTTTCACGGTGTAGGCAGTTCCCTGTTGGGTAGTGGTTCCGGTATTCTTCACGCGCACGGTATAGGTGGCAGGAAGGCCCACACTGGGAGTGCTGCTTCCGCTCACGCTGAGCGCGCTGAGGTCCAGCCTCAGGATGCGGATCATATTGGAGAACACCGGGATGCTGAGGACGTTGTTTATATAAACAGCTTTCACGGCCCATTTGTAGTTGCCGTTGGGCTGTGCGGCCCAGTTCGTATCTGTATAAGTGGTGTCCGTAATAGCGGTGGGGGTGAGGGAGAACCAGGAGGCTTCGTTGGTCTCATTTCCCTGGGTGAGACGCCAGACCTTGTATGCCACGATCCGCTGGGGATCGCGGTCGGCAGTTTGAGCCTGCTGATACAGAGTTTTTGCTGTCCGGCTGCGTTGCGCCTTGGCGGTAAGCCCTTCTATCTCAGTTCCCTTAGAGCTTTGCCCCGGATTGGGATTGTAGGCGTAATTGACGGTTCTGCCCTGAGCGGCTCCCACATAGAGATCGTCGATATACCAGCCGGCATAGGACACGGTGGTGGTGGCATACCATTCGAAGCTGATCTGTACGTTACTTTGGTTGGCGTAGGCAGAGAGATCGATCACCAGACGTTGCCAAGGCATGAATTCCGCAGCAGCGCTGCTGCCCCAGACCGTGGTGTCGTTCACTTTGATCAAACCGTAGTCCCAGGTGTTATAACCATCCATATAGTGCCAGAAATCCAGCACCGGTGAGGTCACACCGCTCAGATTGAAAGTCTTGCGAAGATAGGACCAGCCTCCGCAATTGGTGTAGCCGCCCTGAATGACGGTTCCCCACATTCCGGTTCCGGAGTGTGCCGCGGAGGGCGGAGCATCAGCATAAGTGTCAATATCAGTGTAGTTTGCGGAGTTGTAGTTGTCGGTCCACTGCCAGTCACCCAGAGGGTTGGTCCAGCTGGAGCTGGGCACCCATCCACCGTTGGTGGTTTCGAAGTCTTCCGTAGCTCCGCCTCCACCGCTTCCGGGAGCGCGCCAGATCAAGCCAACCTGCGTCTGCGCGGCGTTTTCGGTGGCGACCACATTGGTCGGAGGCAGGGCGATCTGGGACATGACCAGGGTCCCCATATTATGATTGGTGGTGCCAATGTTGACCGTCCCTGTCAGGTTCTGATAGCCGCCCTTGACGATCTCATAGTTGTAGGTGTTTCCGGAAAGCACACCGGCGATGCTGAACTGTCCCAGAGCATTGGTGGTCGCCTGGTAGTCCACAATTCCATCCAGAGAGACTACGGCTCCCGCCAGACCTGTGGTGGGGGCATCACTGCCGGTCACGGTTCCGGAAACGGAAACGTTGGAGGAAGCAGGCAGGGTGAAATTCAGGGTGGAAGCCTGGTTTGCCACAATGGTAACCGGCAGAGTCTGGCTTTCATAACCGACCTTGGTGGCTGTGACGTTGTAAAGCCCCTGCAGCACGAAGGGGAAACTGTAGAGTCCGTCTGTTCCGCTGGTGGCAGTGTAGGAGGTGGTCTCAATCGTGACAGTTGCTCCGGAGAGGGGTTGACCTCCTGAAGTGACAGAGCCGCTCAGCGATCCCATGGTGTTGGTTACAAAGGCAAAGGAAGTCCTGGGGAAGATACCGCTCAGGGTTCCGGCAGCCGAGGGAGCCAGAGGATCGTATTCCACGGAATCTGAATAGAGCTTGCGGGCTCTGGTCGTGCCAATCGTCTGCCCGTGGAAATAGTCGCTGCTGCTGAAATAGGCAGCGTCCATGGGGCGGTTCACGCGCATGATCAGATTGCCTGAGGTGTAGGCAAAGGGAGTCTGCAACGGAATTATGATCGTGTTCTCACCGGAAGGGAAATTGATGTTGCCGTTGAAGACCAGAGTATATTGATCGGCAGGTATCCAGCCGGCAGACAGATCTGCCAGATTGCTGTTGCCCAGCCAGACTTTCACGGGTTTATTCTGGAGATCCGTCACGAAGTTACTGTAGAAAGTGATCGCGCTGATCACTCCGTACACGTTCATCTCCGTGGAGAAATAGATGCCTTCCCAAACGCTGTTCTTGTAATACATATCAACAGGGACGCGTTGGTTCTGGCTTCCGTCTCCGACGTGGACGACCACCGCCCCGGAGGGCAGCACGGTCAGGTTGTAGGGCGCAGTCTGGTCGTTGGCAGGATTGATGTCTCCGGTAAGGAACACCTTTCCGTAGATCGTCATCGGGCCTCCCACAGTGGGATTGAAGGAGAGCTGCACCGTGGTCTCTGCTCCTGCAGCGATGGCAGGGCCGGCAACGCTTGCCAGTTCAACGTCGTTGCCGTTGAAGAGCTTCACTGTGTAGGTGCTTTGGGCAGCAGTACCCCAGTTATGGATCCCGATGGTATATTGACTGAGGCTGCCGATCGAAGGCGTCGGATTGCCTGTGATCGTGGTGGCTCCCAGGTCATTGGGAGCGATCAACTCAAAGCTCACTCCGTCCACATAAATGGTCTGGGATCCGGAAGCATTGGCATGCTTGAAAGCTATATACTGTCCGGTGCCGGTGTAGGGCGTGAGATCGACAATATACTGATTCCAGTTCGAGATCGTGTTCACATCCTGAACCGTTACAAAAGTGGCAGGGTCGGCAGGATTAGACATCACACCCACCAGCAGGTGATATGTGGATCCACCCTTGCCCCAGAACTTGACCCGCACGCTGTTGGCAGGGATGTTCGTGGCCAGCTGAGGACCTACCGCGATCACGTTGGAAGCAGTATCCGAGCTGTTATAGATGCCAAGGCAGTTGGGTGTGGTGTTCGGGCTGGTCGTGACAGTCTTCACATATGAAGTGGTGACAGTGGACTGGACAATAGCCGTCCAGTCAAAAGGCATGTCGGGAACGGCGACGTTATCCCAGGCCTGATTGTAAGGCAGGGTTGTGATCGTGGGATCGCCATGTGTCGTAAAGCTCCAGACGGGACAGGCAGTGGCATCCCCAAAAGTATTGTAGGGGATCACCTGCCAATAGTAGGTGGTGTTCAGTTGCAGATCAGGGGTGGGGTCATAAGAGGTGAGGTTACCCAGATCCTGATTGCTGACGATATTGGTGGGAGGATTATTGGTTCCGAAATTGAGCCTGTAGCCTGTAGGCCAGACGCTTCCGGGAGTCCAGTTCAGCAGGGTCGAGGGCGGAATCAGGATGGCTCCATCGACCGGGCTGAGAACAACTGCCGGACTGGGAGGAGTGGTGGTGGCTGTGATCAGCATGATATTGGAGCGGGTGTAGGTGCGGGTGCCGGTAAGAGTCCCCGGAAATGAAGTGTCGTCACCCTTATATACAGAACGATAGTCCGGAGTGGTGCTGGTGTAGCGGAAGGTCGGATAGCCGGTGGGGTTGTCCGTATCCAGATTCTCGTATAGGAACTCGATATTACCCGTTCCATTCCAGGCAAAGGGAGTGCTGAAGGTGATGTAATGCCAGCCGGAACCGTTGTAGGTAAGAGTTCCGGTGAAGCAATTGGTGAAGGCTGTATTGCCCGGATAGGTGTTATCGGTAGTTTCGTAGACGGATGCGGTGGTGTTGCGCACATAGACGCTTTGCGCCTGCATCACATAGTTGGCAGGGGTGTTACCGATATAAAAGCCGATTCCGATGATACTGGAAGCGGTGGTGAGTCCCGCGGCATTAATCTCTGCCTGGGTGTAGATGGTCTTGGCCCAGCCGTAGTTGTATGAACCGTAATAGGGGGTCACACTCGAGGCGGAAGTCCCTGTGCCGATGGTATATGTATCGGCAAGGGCCAGCCCGGCAATGAGCAAGATTAAAGACAGAATAATGAGTTTCTTCACGTTATCTCCTTGTCATGATTGGCTTAAAAAATGGGGTTGTGTGAACAGTGGTTTGATTTTTGATGACATAATTGTGGTGAAAGACTTCCGAGCTATTGCCTAAAAAAGCTTCTTGCATCGCATTCTCCTCTCAGTGAGAGAGATATTCCTCCGTCTGAACTCTGTTCAGCCTGAGCTATTCTCACTATTAATCTAATGCACAATAACTTAACACGCACAGCCACGATAGTGGAAGCCCTATAACTTGTAAAGGAAAATCTGCGTTTTTACTTCCCGCCTCCAAATCATCCTGATTGGGTTTGTGGAAAAACATCCAATGGCCAGACGGATTAATTTCAAAGTCTGCAAAGATTTATATTGACAGAAAAACGAGCCCGTCAAAGCTTAACCTCAGAATGCGATTTTACATTCCCTGAGCCTATTTCCGGTGTTCTTTGGAAATCCTCAACCAGAATGTCAAACGCCCAAAAAACACTAGGAGATACCCATGCCAGACAAAAACTTGATTTGCAAAGACTGCAACAAAGAATTCGTTTTCACCGAAGGTGAACAGGAATTCTACGCCGAAAAAGGTTTGGTCAACGAACCTCAGCGCTGCCCTGATTGCCGTAAGGCCAAAAAGGCTTCGTTCAATCGCAACAGATTCCAGCAACGTCGTTCTTACTAAGAACTAAAATAGCTTATCTGTTAACCGGGGTCGATTTATCGACTCCGGTTTTGTTTTGCCCCAGTTTTTTCTCCAGGCGCGAGACGCGCTTTCCCAGTGCTTCCAGTTTTTTGGGGTCGGGATTGATCCTGCCCAGCAGATAGCCGCGAAGTTTTTCACAGAGCTCCAACGCTGCCCGATAGTCCTTATCCCGGTTTTCCAGGTGCATAGCCATCTCAAGCAGAGAATCCGGATGCCCCAGTTCGGCGCCCAGTTCAAAACACCGCGCGGCTTCACACCAATTCTTTTCTTTTTTATAAATCGCGCCCAGATCGTAGGCTATGAGCGGAGTCAGGGTTTCCTGTGCCAATAGTTCCATCAGGATGATTTTTGCCTCTTCGGTTCTGCCCTGGCTCTGGTAGAGTTTTGCAACCGCGTGATAGTCTATTCTGTGGTCAGAGCCCACCTTCACGGGATCGGCGATACTGTCGCAGATAAGAGTGAAGAGTGCCGCGGTGTGCAGGATGTCATATTGGTTGTGGATAAAGATCCGCTGCATGAGTTCCGGATCGCCGTTGATCAGGTATTGGAAATAGGTTTGAGGAATGTCTCCGCTTTCGATGTCGAGCTCAGCATCCCGGATATGCCCCAGAATGTAGTATTCCAAGGTCTCCAGGGCGCAGTTGGGCGCTTTGTTTTTCCACAATCTGCGGGCGATATGCAGCAGGTCAATATGTTGTTTTTCGCGCAGGTTCAGCCAGATCTGGTTGTAGAGCAGACGTGATTCCAGCACCGGGATGTCGAAAGTCTTGCCGTTGAAGGTGATAAAGGTGGATCTTGTTTGCATCAGCTCCGCCACGCGGTCAAAGGAATTCACTTCGGCATCCGGCTCCGGCAGGAAGATCTGTTCCACAAAGAATTGTCCCCCTTCATAATAACCCAATCCGATCATAAAAGCCAGGATCCCGCCCCGGCCCAGACCTGTGGTCTCCAGATCCAGCACCAGAAAGTCCTGCGGATGCCAATCCAGCTCTTCCAGTTTAGCCCATGAACTCAGGATGGAAGGGACTTCCCGGGGATAGAGGGGTAGCCCCTCGATCACTGTTATCATGTCATAGGGCGTAAGCGTCCGGTAATAGGGATTGTCTTTGTGGATGGAGAATTCACCCGGCACGGTCTGCCGGAGGCTTGCGTGGATCAGCTCCCTGATTTCGGGACCGTAAATATCTCTGTCCATTTATCTCCTTACCCGGGGGGCGAATTCTGCGTCGCCCGGCAAAGCCAAAAAGCAGGAACAGCAGGATTTTGTCAAGCCTCACGCAGGGATTGCTTGACATTATTTCGCTCTGCTTTATAATTGTACCTTTCATACAGGATCGCAGACGGCCTCGTCTGCGGCACGCGGGACGTGTGCAATCCGGACACAGGGAAACCTTTGCGATCCGATCAACAAGGAGTCAGGATGACAGAACTGAAGACCGATCTGAGCAATCTCAAGGAAGTATTCGCGGAGCATTTTGAGGAATCTTCGCAAGCTCCCGCACAGACTTTTTTCCTCAAGAAGCTCTCGCTCTTGATGCATTCGCATTACGGCGGTAAGATGCAGAGCGTACCCAAGGCAGGAATCTGGGGTTTTAACTGGTTCAACGTCTGGTATACCCCCGGTGTTTCCTCGGTCTCCACAACCATCCGGGACGACAATGAAGCCTCCTACAGCCTCTCCAACCGTGGCAATCTGGTGGCAGTGGTATCGGACAGCACCCGGGTTTTGGGAGATGGGGATTGTTCCCCTTCCGGAGGCCTGGGCGTGATGGAAGGCAAAGCAATGCTGATGAAGTATTTAGGTGGCTTCGACGCCATAGCTTTGTGTGTCAATGACCACGGTAAAGATGGCAAGCCTGATCCTGAAAAGTTGATAGATTTTGTGAAGATGCTGGAGCCCTCGGTCGGAGCAGTCAACCTCGAAGATATCTCTCAGCCCAATTGCTACAGGGTGCTGGACGAACTGCGGGAAGCCTGCAGTATCCCGGTCTGGCATGATGATGCCCAGGGTACTGCATCAGTCACTCTGGCGGGATTGCTGAACGCTTTGAAGCTCACCAACCGCAGGCTGGAATCCACCCGAGTGGTGCTCTACGGAGCCGGTGCTTCGAACACCACAATCGCTTCTTTCCTGATGCAGGCAGGGCTGGATCCCCACAATCTGATCATGTTCGACAGTCGGGGAGCGCTGCATCCCAAACGCGTCGATATCGCCTCCAACCCTGATAAATACAGGCAGTGGGGCTTGGCTCAGATCACCAATCCGGGCTGCCTGAACTCCATGGAGGAAGCGATGCTGAAGGCAGACGTCCTGATCGCGCTTTCCACTCCCGGACCGCACACCATAAAGCCGGAATGGATCAGGCTGATGAACCCCAAATCCATTGTTTTTACCTGCGCCAATCCAGTTCCGGAGATCTATCCCTACGACGCCAAAGCAGCCGGAGCCTACATCTGTGCCACCGGACGGGGAGACTTTCCAAACCAGATCAACAACTCCTGCGGTTTCCCGGGCATCCTCAAAGGCGCTCTGCTTGTGCGAGCCAAAAAGATCACGGATCAGATGGCCATTCGCGCGGCACACAGCCTTGCAGATTACGCTGCCAACCGGGGCATCACACCGGATAATATCGTGCCGACCATGGATGAAGCGGAAGTCTTTGCCGTGGAAGCTGCTGACGTTGCCATGCAAGCTGTAGAGGACGGAGTCGCCCGCTTGAATCTTAGCCGGGAGGATGTCTTTGCCCAGGCTTCAAAAGACATCGCCGCTTCACGTGGTCTCTGCCACCAAATGATGAAAGACGGTTTTATTTCTGAACCTCCAAAAAAGCTGATGCAACAAGCTTTCCAAGCCACTATCGATCACCTGAAAAGGAGTATTTAATGTCTGCCTATTTACTTAAAACCAAGACTCTGCTCACCTTCGATCCTTTGGCTCCGGTCCTGAATGATCAATGCCTCCTGATCGAAGACGGGATCATCCGCCAGATCGCACCGGAAGCGGATTTTGCGCTTATCGAATGCGAGCGCATTGACGCCACGGACAAACTGGTCATGCCGGGTCTGATCAACGCGCATCATCATTTCTATTCAAGCTTGGTGACCGGTCTGGGCAAAGCTGAGCCTGCCCGTGACTTTCAGGGTGTGCTGGAGAACCTCTGGTGGCGCCTGGATAAACAGCTTTTAAGTGAAGATAATTATATCAGCGCGCTGGTTTCTGCCCTCACTGCCATCCGCAAAGGGACGACCACGATCATCGATCATCACGCGTCACCTTTTGCCGTTTCAGGTTCTCTCTCCCAAATCGCCAAAGCCGTTTCAGAGACAGGGCTGCGCGCCAGCCTCTGTTATGAGGTTTCCGATCGGGACGGCGAAGCTGTCACAGCCGATGGGATAGCTGAGAACGCTGATTGGATCAGACAATGCGAGGCTTCCGGAGACAGAATGCTGCGCGGCCTCTTTGGCATGCATGCTGCCTTCACCCTCTCCGACAAAAGCCTGGAGCTGATCTCCACTTTCGTGCAGGAACTGGGTTGCGGAACCCATATCCACGCCGCGGAAGCCGATTCTGACCAGCAATTCAACCTTAAGACATTTGGCAGGAGAGTGATCCCGCGTCTGGACAGCTTTACTCTGATCAATCGCAATTCTATCCTCGCCCACGGAATCTATCTCGATGATAGCGAGTTGGATACGATCGCTTCAAGAGGTGCTGCCCTCGTCACCAATCCCCAAAGCAATCTCAACAACGCGGTCGGGATCGCTGACGTGCTCAAAATGAGCCAAAAAGGCATACTGGTCGGGCTGGGCACCGATGCCATGACCGTCAATATGCTGGAGGAACTCCGGGTCGGGCTTTGGGCTCAACATTTGAAACAGAATAATCCCAATGCTGCCTTCATGGAGCTCGCTTCCACTCTGGTCTTCAACAACCCTAGAATCGCGCAAAAGTATTGGGGACAAGGTCTTGGCATGCTGGCAAAAGGCCACGCCGCCGATCTTATCCTCGTGGATTACGACCCCCACACGCCTCTGGACGAAAACACCTGGCTCGGTCACGTCATCTTTGGCATCTCGCAAGCTTCCGTGGACAGCACCATGGTAAACGGACGCTTCCTGATGTGGAATCGCGAACTGCTCCTGGATCTCGATGAAACGGAGATCAAAGCCAAAAGCAGAGAGCTGGCGGAGAAGCTGTGGAGCAGATTCTGAGGGTAGTGTCGGATGCCGAT
>JAKLEY010000081.1 GCA_022711455.1 Candidatus Cloacimonadota bacterium | reverse complement strand
GAGCTCAGTTCTTCTGCTAAAAACATCACCGGTCTGTTTCACGAAGTCATGGCCCAGCATTCCGGAAAGAGTGTCCTCCAGATGATCCAAAGCAAGCTGGAGCAAGCCGGCAAGGGGGATTATCCCGCTTCTCAGCTGATCATGAATGTCTTATCGCTGAGTATTTATCCCAGTCTGGCGCGTCCTCTCCTGGAAGCGGTTATAGGGAAGGAAGCCTTTTCCGGCAAGGATTTTACTGCCAAGAGGACAGAAGAGATATTCAATTTGCTTAAATACGGAATTTTAGAGAGCAAGAGAGGTGAAGAATGAAGCCAACTTTGGTGTTTATACTGGTGCTGCTCAGTTTGGCCGGGTGTCAGTCCAAACAGGAGCAGCAGGTCTGGACTACAGTGATGGAAGCGGAAATATATAAAATATCAGCCCTTAGCGGAGGTCAGATCAAACAGATACTGGTGTCTGAGGGTCAGGAAATCGAATCCGGAACCCTGGTAGCAAAGCTGGATGATCAGCAGTTCCGCTTCAACCGGGAGCAATTGCAGGCTTCATTACTCGAGCTGGAGGCTCAGAACGACTTGTACCAAAGCCAGATCGCCCTTGCCGCAGCGGATCTGGAATATCAGAGCAGCAGACAACAGCGTAATGAAAAGCTGTACGAAGAGGAAATGATAGCCCGGCAGCAATTTGAGGACGGCGAGATCATCAAGAAGAAAGCAGAATTGCAGCATGAATCTGCCAGAAAGAACCTCGCGCTGGTGAAAGCCAAACAGGCGTCTCTGCAGGCTCAGCTAAAAAGCGTGCAAAAGCAGATAGATGATTGTGTGATAGTTTCTTCTTTTAGCGGCAGAGTGGAATCCGTCTTTTATGATGAGGGTGAGATGCTTCCGGCAATGGCTCATCTGGCTGAGATCGTGAATACCAAAAGCATGGAAGCCAATATCTATGTGAATGAGGAACGCCTGGCCACCCTGAAACCCGGAATGCGGGTGAAACTGAGAGTTAACGGATACAAAAATGAGCTGACTGCTCAGATCACGCGAATCAGTAACAAAGCGGAATTTACTCCCAAGACGGTTCTTACCCCCGATAACAGGACCGTGATGGTTTACGCGGTTCGTCTGAGAACCGGGAACACGCAGGGAATTCTCAAAGACGGGATGCCGGTGGACGTGTATCTGCCATGAATGTGCTGAAGATCCAAGAGCTCAGTGTGCGCTACGGCCCGGTGGAAGCCTTATCCAAAGTGGATCTGGAAGTTCAGCCGGCTATGGTCTATGGCATCATCGGTCCGGATGGAGCAGGAAAGACTACTCTGCTGCGGAGCATCTGCACTCTTTTGCCCTATCAGGAGGGCAGCATTGAGGTTTTGGGCTATGACGCGGCTAACCGGGCAAAGGAGATCCGGGCCCGGATCGGCTATATGCCTCAGCGTTTTTCCTTGTATCAGGATCTTTCGGTACAGCAAAACCTGCGGTTCTTTGCCCGTTTATTCAAAGTCAATCATGCTGATATGCTCAAGCGAAGGGAGCAGCTTTATAAATTTTCCAGGTTGGAGCCTTTTGCCAAACGCCTGGCAGGGAATCTGAGCGGAGGCATGAAGCAAAAGCTGGCTCTATCCTGCGCGTTGATTCACACTCCCGGGCTGATAATTCTGGATGAGCCCACCTTTGGGGTCGATCCGGTGTCCAGAGTAGAATTCTGGCAGCTTCTGCATCAGCTGAAGGCCGACGGAATCAGCATTGTGGTCTCCACTCCCTATATGGATGAGGCCAGCCAATGCGACCAGGTGGTCCTTTTGCACAAAGGCAGAATGATCGGTCAGGGAAGTCCCGCGGAGATCATTTCAGGCTGGAAAGGCAAACTGTACAGCCTCACTTCGAGCGATCTGCGGAAGCTCTATGAATTTTTACTATCCAGGGCCAATAAAGAAGATCTCCAATTGTTTGGCTCCGAGATTCATCTCTTTAGTGAACAGGAATTGAGCAGTGATAAAATTGCGAGCTGGCAGAGGGAATTCCCCGCGCTGGAAAGCTGCGTGGAGATCAAGCCCGGAATGGAAGACGTCTTCCTGAGGATGATGCAATGATTCACACCAGCCATCTGGTAAAACAATTCGGCTCGTTCAAAGCGGTAGACGAGATCAATCTGGAGATCGGCCGGGGAGAGATCTTTGGCTTTTTGGGAGCCAACGGTGCCGGGAAAACCACCACGATCAGAATGCTGAGCGGATTGCTGAAACCCAGCTCGGGCGAGATCAGGATCGATGATCTGGATATCGTCAGACACAGCGAGCAGATCAAACACAAGCTGGGCTATATGAGCCAGAAGTTTTCGCTCTATCCCGATCTGAAAGCTGTTGAAAATCTGCAGTTCTATGCCGGGATCTACCGGGTGCCGTTTGAACCGGCTCTCAAACGACTGGAGCCATTACTGGAGCAATTTGGGCTGAGCTCCATCCTGAATACACTCACTCAGGATCTGCCCATGGGCTATAAACAGCGTTTGAGCCTGGTGGCTGCCCTGATGCATGACCCCCCTCTGGTCTTTTTGGATGAACCTACCAGCGGAGTAGATCCACAAGCCCGCAGAGAATTCTGGCAGGTGATCAACGATCTGGCGAACCTGGGCAAAACCATCATTGTCAGCACCCACTTTATGGATGAAGCGGAATATTGCCATCGGGTGATCATTATGCAGGACGGACGTGAAGTGGCTCTGGGCAATCCGGCAGAATTAAAGACGAAACACGGCTCCGCGAACATGCAGGAGCTGTTCCTGAAGGTATTGGGGGTTAGCGATGCCAAGCTTTAGCAGAATCAGGGCAATAGCCGAGAAAGAAGTTTTTCACATCCTGCGGGATTCCCGCACTCTGGCCATTATCTTTCTAATGCCACTTTTGCAGCTGATCATCTTTGGCTATGCCATGAATATGGAGATCAGGCAAGTTCCGCTGCTGGTGGATGATCTGGCTATGAACAGCAGTTCCCGGGCTTTGGTGAGTGCCTTTGTGAACACGGATTACTTTGTTCTGATCGCAAAGGAAGCCGGCACTTTGAAACCGGATGAGCTGTTCCGGGAACGCCGGGCTCAGGCTACTTTGACCATTCCCAAAGATTTTGGTGCCTTCCAGCATAGGGTTCTGCTGAGGATCGATGCCTCAGACCCCAACAGCGCTCAGATGATCCAAAACTATGCGCTGGGAATAGTGAATAGCACCGGAGTCCGGACCGAAGCCGGGATCGACCTGCGGGCGCAGATATTGTATAATCCGGATCTGAAAAGTTCCTTCTTCTTTGTTCCGGGTCTGATAGCTCTCATCCTGGTAATGGTTTGCGCTCTGCTCACCAGCATCTCGATCAGCCGGGAAAAGGAGATGGGCACCATGGAGCAGATCCTGGTCTCCCCCGTTTCCGCCACTGAGATCTTATTCGGCAAAGTGATACCCTACCTGATCCTGGGGCTGCTGGACGCCCTGATCATTCTGGCCGTTGGCATGCTGCTCTTTCAGGTTCCCTTCCGGGGTGATTTCAGCGTGTTCCTGCTCTTCACTTTTCTCTATGTGCTCACTTCGCTGTGCCTGGGACTGCTGGTCTCCACTGTGGCTAAAACCCAGCAGGCAGCAATGATGATGGCTTTGGGGCTGACCCTGCTGCCCACCCTCCTGCTTTCTGGATATATGTTTCCCATCACCAGTATGCCTGTGATCTTACAAAAGCTGACCTATATCATTCCGGCCCGCTACTATCTTCAGATCATCCGGGGCATCATGCTGAAAGGCAACAACATCGCGCAGCTTTACCAGGCCGGGCTCAGTTTACTGAGCATGAGCGTGCTGATGCTGATCGTGGCAGCGCGTCGCTTTAAGCTGAGGTTGTCATGAGATCCGCGGGAGTGATCGCAAGCTTTATCAAAAAAGAGTTCCGGCAGATCACGCGCAGCCGGGAAATGCTGATCGTGCTCTTTGCCATGCCTGCAGTACAGCTCTTAGTAATGGGATTCGCGGTAACGAATGAGGTTAAGAACCTGCGCCTGGGGATCCTGGATTACGACCGCAGCGCTTCCAGCCGGGATTTGGTAAACAGCTTCGATTCCGGGGATCGTTTTCAACTGGTGCAGGTGAGTGAATCCGACAACGCGGCAGAACTGATCTCGTCCTGGAAAACCCAACTGGTTCTGGTGATCCCACCTGATTTTGGGGCAGATTACCAAACAGGCAGGAAAAGCAGTCTGCAACTGGTTTTGGATGGCATAGACGGCAACAGCGCTGCTGTGGCAAATTCCTATGCCGCGGGAATGATCGCAGATTTTCAGCAGCGTCAGTCAAACCCCGGATTGCACCGGGCTCCCCTGCCCGGGCGGAACTCCGGAATCCAGTTGATCTCGCAAATGAGCTTCAATCCGGATCTGAAAAGCAGCCTGAACACCATCCCCGGGATCATAGCAATCCTGGTGACGGTTACCTCTATGATGCTGTCTGCCATAAGTTTGGTGAAAGAAAAGGAGCTGGGCACTCTGGAGCAGCTGATGGTTACTCCGGTAAAGAAATATCAACTGATGGCAGGAAAGCTCATCCCGTATCTGATCATTACGCTGGCACAGCTGCAGGTGGCTATCGTTCTGGCAGGGCTGATCTTTGGTCTGCAACTGGCTGGCAGCTATCTTACCCTGATCCTGTTTTCAGTGATCTACCTGTTCACCAGCCTGGGTTTGGGGATCCTGATCTCCAGCAGGGTGGCATCCCAGCAGCAGGCAATGTTCTTCTCCTGGTTTATCATGGTGGTTTTTATCCTGCTGTCCGGATTCTTCGTGCCCATCCGGAATATGCCCAAAACTATCCAATGGATCAGCTTTATCAATCCGCTCAGCCACTATATGACCGTCTTGCGGGAAATAGTGATCAAAGGCAGCAGCCTGGCCCAGCTCTCGCGTGAATTGTGGATACTCTCCGGAAACGGATTGCTCATCTTTGGCTTCAGCGTGCTCAGCTTCAGAAAACGGGTCTGAATCGGAAGGAAACCAAACCCGGGGTCTGCAGGCCGATCTACAGAGTTCAAATATCTAAATAACCATTGCAATATTTACACCTCTAATCGGTCAATTCCTCTCCATCCGTGGCAAATTTTACACCCCTGAATCTGCCTGTCCATCCGCTATCTCTCTACATTGAAACTATTTGACAAAACATCAATTTCTGGCACAGCTCTGGCTCTGTGTTCTATATGTAGGATGAGAATAGAGATTGGAATCTCGCTCATTTTTCAGGTCCTGGTCACGGATAGTGTGGAAGTCGGAATTATCGGGAGGAGCCAAATACCCCCCTAAATATAAATAAACAGACTAAAAAAAATCTAAATTTCCTAAAGGAGGAAAGATGAAACGAAGTCTGATTTGCTTAGTATTCCTAACTGCTTTGTTAGGGATGTTCTCAAGTTTGTGGGCTCTAACGACACGTGAAGTGCCGTTGCAGTACACCACGATTCAAGCCGCTATCACAGCCGCTGTTGACGGGGATATTATCAATATCGCTGCGGGATCATACTCAGAGCCGCAACTGGTAATCAATAAGAGCCTAACTATTCAAGGGGCCGGAGTCGATCAGGTGACTATCACCAGAGCATCCGGAACTAGTTATTTTATAGATGGTCAGGGTGGTGGAACCAAAACCCTTACTGTCAGCGGGCTTACTTTTGATGCTACCGGCAGTGCAACTACAAGTTATGTGGCTCACATTTCGGCTTTTGCTTCTGCCACTTTCACAAATGTCAAAGTTATTGGTCAAGGAAAGAATTATACCACAAACGGCCAAGCCTATTATTACACCAATCCCGGTAACACCAACATTGTGGGTGGGCTTGACTTAATAAATGTTGCTACAGTTAACCTGACAAATGTCTATGTTAGCGGAAACAGCCGCAATGGTTTATCCTTAACTAATGTGAGCAGCCTTTCCATTAATGGAATCACGTCGGTTGACAATGGACACAGTTCCTCAACCGGATGGGCTGGAATGGCAATTATGGGAGCATTGGCAAGCTTCACCCTCGAAGGGGTCAATTCGATCAGTAACGCTCCTATTGGGATCAACAGCGAAACCAACACTGTATTCCCCACCAGTGGAGCAATATCAATAACGAATTGCAATCTTCCATTGTTTGTCCCAAAAACAAGTGATGCTTTTGCCCAAAACGTCACCGGAACTCCCTATAAAGTTGCTTTCAATGCAACACATGCCGCATACTATGGTGCTCTTTCGAATGCTTTACAAGTGGCAGCATATTTTAACACAAACTACAGTGTAAACAGCTTCACCGTAGAAAATATCGCGACAGGGAATTGGGACGTTGGACCTGGAATGTACATTCAAGCTGCCATCAATGCAGCAACTGCTGGTGACGTGATCAACGTTGCTGCGGGCACCTATGCCGAGAATGTGGTTGTAAACAAGGCTCTCACCCTCAACGGGGCCAATGCCAACACTGGATTTACCAGCAGGGTCGCAGAGTCTATTATCAGCCCTGCGAGCGGACTTCCAGTCTCGGTAACCTCCGATGGAGTGACGCTGAACGGCTTTGAGATAACTGCTCCAAGCAACCTCAACGCGATCGATTGTTTGGGCTCGATTAGCAACACCGCTATCAAATACAACTACGTCCATCACATTGGTAGCTCTCTGTCCAGCGGATACATTCACGCTATAAGATACCAGGTTAGCGATAACGTCAGTCCCAGTAACCTATCCATCACTTACAACCGCTTACAATACATAGGGAGTTCTAATCTAACCTACAGTAGCGCGGCTGCAATAGGTGTGTTACAATCAGTTTCAACAGGTTACCTTACTAACCTGGATATCCTCTATAATGTGATTAGTGAGGTAGAGGTCAGTAACGCTCAATGGTCCACTGGTAAAATCGCGTATGGCATTATCATCAACATCGGTGGGGGTGATAACATCTATCAGACAACCAATGGTAAGATTGTGAACACCAATGTGAAATACAATACCGTGTTCAACATCAAGGGGCACATTGCCACTGGTATCGGTCTGGAAGGCAACACTGAAAATGCTTTTGTCCAGTATAACCATGTTTACAACCTTTCGGGAACCAAACAAGCTGCTCGTGCCTCAGGAGGCTATGATGTCAGCGCTCTCAAATTTGAGAAAAATCGCTATGTGGGGACAGCCACAGTAACTGATAACGTGTTTGAAGCAAATACGTTCAGCAATACTGGAACAAGTAATCTGGGTTATGCTGTGTCCAACTATGTTCCCTCAACTGTGGGTACACTAAAGATGAGCCGGAACTGGTTCGGAACTGCAGTTCTCTCCGAGATCGTGGACAATGATACGATGACAGGAAAGATATTTAACAAAGCAGACTGCGTCACAAACTTCCTGCCCTATTCTACTGTTGCCAATCCTTTGAATGAGTTGGGATTGGGGCCTGTGGTGAACGTAACTCAAAATACTTCGTTCATGACTCTCCAGGCCGCAGTAGCACAAGCAGTTGCTCACGATATAATCCATGTTTATCCTGGAACATATAGTGGAGGCAGTTATATCGCTATCACCCAAGAGGGGCTAAGAATCAATGGGGTTAACTCAAATGGTGTTGTGATTAATTCTGCAGCGAATGTTTTAGCTACCGTTGGGCCTTACACCGGCGGTGAAGCAGACATGGTGTTTCATGTTATCGCCGATGATGTGACGATCAATGGTATTAGAGTCACTGACTTGAACAACAAAGCAATGACTATAAACGGTGATAATTTCACACTAACCAATTGTAGATTTGAAAATCAATGGGATACCACTGGTGCTGTTTATTTTTACGATACTACGCCTGGGATAAAGTCCCAAAGCAATCCATCTCACCAAAGGTATTTTCATGTTTCAGGAAATGTTTTTAAAACATGGGGAATCGCCATTACCGATGGCACGGGATGTGGATGGCCTGCGTCTGATAGAGTTATTACGAATAACACTTTTGGCACGTCTTCTCAGTATCCAGGTGGAAATTTCTATGGAATTGGTTTCCGCAGCGTTAATGGAACCGGATGGTGTAATTCACCCGTTGGTGGCGTAAATATCTATAATAACACATTTACGGATCTCGGAGCAATAGCTTATGTGTATTTTGATGGAAATGTGCCTGCTGAGGGGTTAGATTTCAATTACATAATGAATAACAATACTTTCACAAAAGGGGCTGTATTGGCATTTGATCCCTTGGGAAATCCACGTACTCAGCTACCAACCGATACTTGGTACAATGCAACAAACAGACCCAATCTGGTATTGTTAAGAAATAACATCAATGCAGAAATTGCGAAATCTTCAAACAATGATGTGGTGAAAATCCTACCCGGCACCTACAACGAAGACGTGAATATCAACAAATCCATCACAGTGCAGGGAGCAAACCGTGAGACAGTAATTATCAAAGGCTTGAAAACTGCCGGTAGTGCAGGACAGACTCTGTTTATGGGAGCCAGTAATATAACTCTGAAAGGTGTGACTGTAACTCGTGACGGAAACAACACCACAGATTGGGTATCGAATCCCAAAGTTTCAGGAATCGGGTTCGCTCAAGGCCTGACAGGTTGTTTGATCGAAGACTGTATAGTTACAGGTAATAGAAACGGTGTATACCTGAACACTACTCAAAGCCATACCATCAAGAACAATCTGATCACAAACAACAGAACCGGTGTACAACTGGTCAGCAATGTTTCAAATTGCTTGGTGGAGAACAATGAGATCACCAATAACTGGACTTTAGGTGTGCTTATGTACAATGGAGGAAATACAGGCTCCAGTACTAACGTCAGAGTAAAAAACAACAATATTTCAGGCAACTGGTATGCACAGGTTGGATGTAAAACTGTTACAAACCCGGATCCTTTCCCCTTGGACAGGTACAGTTTTGTGTCAAATTGGTATGGTGTAGCTTCACCAGATGTCTCAAACAGTCCGAACGGAGAGCCCGGTTATGACGGTCAAATACCTGTTATCTTTGGTGGAACCGCTGTAAATCCAGGTACAAATGGCGGGAAGATAAATGGTGATTTAGTTGCCAAGATAGTCTACGACCCCTGGTGGGCCAATTCCGGAATGACGATCCTCGGATCAAACTACACTGTGGAAAACATTACCACACCATTCTATTATCCCACCATTCAGGCCGCTATCAATGCAGCGGCTCCGAATGACGTGCTTGAAGTAGCACCCGGCATCTATACCGAGCATCTGATCGTGGACAGAGCTGTCACTCTCCGGGGATCCGCAGCTAAAGAGGGTGAGATCATCCTCGATGGTGGTGGCACCGGATCAGTGGTTACTGTTGCTGCTGATGGAGTGACCCTGCAAGGCTTCCAGATCCAGAATTCCGGATCAGGTGCAGCTGATGCAGGCGTGATGCTTAATGGATTTGACAACTGTCATATTATTGGCAATACAGTCTTGGATAATGCAAATGGAATTATTCTGGCTCAGGGCAATACAAATGAAGTGAAGCAAAATATAGTAACCGGCAACGATTTCTACGGGATTGCTTTAGTTGCTGAGACTGGAAGCACGCTAGAATTGAATAACCTTTCCGGTAACGGATTGGATGCCATTGCTGTGGAAAATGCAAACAAGCTTGGTGGTCCCGTGAGCGCAGGCTCAACTGCAAACGTCATCAAAACCAATACAATAAGCAGTAATCAGGATGGTATCTTCCTCGGTGAGAACTGCAATTCAAACATCATTGGTGGCAGCGTTGCAGCAGATGGAAACACCGTCACCGCAACCCGTAACGGCATCCATCTCTGGAAAGGCGGCACAAATACAGCCAGCTATAATGTA
>JAKLEY010000080.1 GCA_022711455.1 Candidatus Cloacimonadota bacterium | reverse complement strand
CTCAGGTGCTGATCCCCGCTCCCGTCTGGGCAGCGCCAAACTCCCGGTGATCTAGGCCGGCAATGAGGACGCTCAAGGCTCCATCAAAGACACTCTTGCAGAGAAAGTGGACCTCATCATCACCAAAAACCTGCGTCCCAAACTGGAACAGGAAAACCTCGGCCCCGCCCGGGACAAGATCCATGATCTCTTTATGGAGCACGTGATGAAACAGGCTCCGGGTTATAACAAACTGATGGAATGGGCGATCGGGCCGGATCACGAACAGGTTCCGATCATGCCGACTCCCGCCGCTGTGGGAAACATCATGCAAGCCATTGCCAAAGACGAAAACATCGAGGTCGTGGGTGTGGATATCGGTGGAGCCACCACCGACGTCTTCTCCGTCTTTACTGAAGATTTTGTCTTCAACCGCACTGTGAGCGCCAATCTGGGAATGAGCTACAGCATTTCGAACGTGCTGGCCTCCAGCGGTTTGCCCAATATCTTGCGCTGGGTGCCCTTTGATATCGATGAGAGTGAGCTGCGGAACATGATCAAGAACAAGATGATCCGTCCCACCACAATCCCCAGCCTGTTAGAAGAACTGGTGCTGGAACAAGCCATCGCCAAAGAAGCTCTGCGTCTGGCTTTTGAACAACACAAAGAATTTGCCGTGACCCTGAAGGGAACTCAACGCCAGCGTGATATCTCAGAGGCTTTCAGCCAATCCACTTCCGGAAACACGATCGTGAATCTGATGACGCTGAACCTGCTGGTGGGCAGCGGTGGAGTGCTTTCCCACGCCCCGCGCCGGAATCAGACCGTGATGCTGCTCATCGATGCCTTCCTGCCTGAAGGGGTCACCCGTCTGGCTGTGGACAGCATCTTCATGATGCCGCATCTGGGCGTGCTCTCCGAGATCAGCACCAAAGCTGCCACCGAGGTCTTCCGCAAAGACTGCATGGTCTATCTGGGCACCTGTGTGGCACCAGTCGGAAAGGGTAAAATTGGCAAGCCCTCGCTGAATGCCAGGCTTGAGCTTCCCGGTGGCAAGATCTGGGAAGAAGAGATTCCCTATGGTGAGATCAGGCTCATCCCCTGTGGTGAAGGCGAAGTCGCCAAAGCCACTCTCAAAGCTGCTCCCGGCCTGTGGCTGGATAAAGACAAGAACCGTGAATTGACCTGCGATCTGCACGGCGGCAAGGTTGGAATCGTGCTCGATACCCGTGGCAGACAACCCTTTACGCTTCCCAGCGATGCTGCCAGCAGGGTTCCGCTGCTCAAAAAATGGATGCGTGAACTCGACGCGTATCCCTCAGAGATACTGGTTTAGGAGGAAAGATGGGACAATCATATTCAGCCGGACTCACCGTTACCGATAATATCATCCTGCAAAAGGAAAGAATACTGCCGCTCAAGGGCGAAGTGCTGGTCAAAAAAGGCGATAAGGTCAAAGGTGAAGAAGTCGTCGCCCAAACCATGCTTCCCGGAAAAGTGGTGCCGCTCAACCTTGCCAACAAGCTTGGCGTGACCCCCGGTCAGCTCGAAAACTTCATCAAGATCAAGGCCGGACAGCTTATCACCAAAGAGACCGTGCTGGCAGAGACCAAAGGACTCTTTGGCCTCGGGATCATGAAAAACGAAGTGCGCTCACCCATGGAAGGCGAGGTCGAAAGCATCTCCTCCGTCACGGGTCAGATCCTCCTGCGCGAGCCCAAGATCCCGGTGCAGGTCAAGGCCTTCATCGATGGCATCGTCACCAGAGTCATTCCCGGAGAGGGAGTGGTGATCGAAAACAAAAGTGCCTATATTCAGGGCATTTTCGGGATCGGTGACGAAACCAACGGCATCATCAAAATGATCGCTAAAGAACCCACGGAAGAGATCAAGGCTGCTCAGATCGATGACAGCTGCAAGGGCAAGATCATCGTGGCAGGCTGCTTTATCAGCTACGCGATCATCGAAGCCGCCCGCAAACACGGAGTTAGCGCCATCATCACCGGCGGAATCGACGATCAGGACCTCAAGAAACTGCTGGGATACGACATCGGCGTGGCTATTACCGGACACGAAAAGATCGGGCTCACCATCGTCTGCACCGAAGGCTTCGGCAAGATCAAGATGGCGGATAAGACCTTCAAGCTGCTCAAACAATTTGATGGTCATAAAACCTCGATCCACGGTCGCACCCAGATCCGTGCCGGAGTTATCCGCCCCGAGATCATCATCCCGCTCGATTTTGACGAATCCGAGCTGGTGGTTCCGGATGCCAAAATGCCCATCCTGGAGATCGGAGCTCTCATCCGCATCATCCGTCAGCCCAATTTTGGCAGGATCGCCAAAGTGACAGGCCTGCCGGAAGAACTCACCAAAGTGGAGTCCGAAACCATGGTGCGTATCCTCGAAGCTCAATTTGAGGACGGAACCACGGTCCGCATCCCGCGGGCTAATGTCGAAGTCATAGACTCTTGAGTTAATTAAGAATTAAGAATTAATAATTAAGCAGCGACGGTGTCGCTGCTTTTTTTTCGGGAATCCTACCGGGGTGGTGAGGTGGTGGCGTGGTGACGTGGTGAGGTGGTGGAGTGGTGAAGTGGTGAAGTGGTGAAGTGGTGTCGTGTCGCAGGCTGTTGACAAAGTGTGGACTTCATTTTCCTTGGCTGATTTCTACCGTTATTCCTGCGGAGGCAGTAATCCTCTGTGTCCCGTAGGGACTTCACGTTATTAGCGCCGGGTTTGAACCCGGCGTTCACGCGGTGCACCACCAATAGTCCCGTAGGGACGACACATTGTGGAATCTGCGCTTTGATCCGCGTGATCTGCGGGAAATAAACCAACTGTGTGCGTTCAGCTCCCGTAAACCCCGGCAGGGGTGAAACCGTCACAGCCTGGGGTGGAGTGAAACGGAACCCCAGGATGCACCACCAATACCCCAACAAACCCCCGGAGGGGGTGGCACCAATCCCTATGTCATTAAGGTCGCGGATCGTGATCACCCCTTGTAACGTTTGGTGTCGCCCTTCCAGGGCTCAGGATTATTCGGCAGGCCCGCTTCCCGGGGTTCCGTTTCACTTCACCCCGGGCTATGACGGTTTCACCCCTGCCGGGGTTCGGGGAATACGCATCACCCATCACTCATCACTCATTACTCGTCACTCCCAAAAAAAACGCTCCCTTGCGAGGAGCGTTTTCATTATCCAAGGCTAAAGCCTATTTGTTCTTTTTGTGGCGATTCTTCCGCAGCCGTTTTTTCCGTTTATGGGTGGCTATTTTGTGGCGTTTTTTCTTTTTTCCGCAGGGCATATTATCCTTCTTACTTGGTCTTGATGTCGACTACGGAAGTCTTGAAATCGCGGGAGAATTTGAAGGTGGGAACAGTGCGGGCCGGAACCGGAACTTTCTCGTCGGTTTTGGGGTTTCTGCCCACGCGGGGTTTGCGGGTTTTGAGCTTGAAGGTGCCAAATCCGCGGATTTCGATGTGGTTGGCCTCGGTGAGGCTGTCTTTGATCGATTGCAGGAGTGAATCCACTACCACCGCAACGTCTTTGCGGATGATACCGGTGTTCTCCGAGATGATCTTTACTAAATCTGCTTTAGTCATGTCTGTTCTCCTTGTAAATTATCGTATATTTTGCTTAGTATTCTTCGTATCAAACTAATAAAGTATTCAAAAATATCACCTTAGGATTATGTCAAGGAAAAAATGCAGATCAAGGCTGCATAAGGCTTTAAGCGGGTATGCCAAGTCACTGCTGTAGAGCAGTATGCCGATGCTGCAGGGGGGGATAGAGTGGATCCCGGTAGTGGATGCGACATCCTGTCGCATAATGAATCCCCGGTGGGTTGACGCAAGTTTTATTTAACACGGAAAACGCACGGAAAAACGGAAGGAAAAGAATAAATCAGGGATGAAGAGGATCGTTTTAGCGTTTTATCGTTTTAACGTTTTAGTGTTTTGGCGTTTTACCGTTTTTGCGTTGTTCATGTGAATTCGTGGAGATTCGTGTTATCAATAAGAATCCGTGTGATCCCGGATGGGCGCTACGGCGAGCGCCCGTACAATCCTCCAAACAAACAGATTGACAAAATCCCCCCGCTTTACAGACTTGCGAAAAACGTGAATATTTGGAGAATAAATGGATTACCGGATTTATGAATACCTCAGCGTGTTCATAATGTCATGGCTCTTTGTGTATGGCTTGACGCCATTTGTGATCAGGCTTGCGCGCCGGATCAACTTCGTGGACAAGCCCGAAGCTCGCAAGATGCATCTCACTGCCACCCCCCTGATGGGCGGAGTGAGTGTGTTCATCGGCTTCTTTGCTCTCTGCATCTATGATGTAGCCATTTCCGCGGGCAGATATTTCGATCGTCCGATGTTGGGATATCTGGCCGGGAGTGTGCTCATCGTGCTGATCGGCGTGATCGATGACAGATTTGGCATGAGACCTCTGATCAAGTTGGCGGGGCAACTGGTAGTGAGCCTGCTTTTTATCCTCAGTAATTTCACTCCTGACGAGCTCAATCTGATGTTTGGCAACCAATATCTGTCTCTGGCTATGATGATGCTGTGGATGGTCGGCCTGATGAACGCGCTGAATTTCCTGGACAATATGGATGGGATCATCAGCGGGATGGCAGGGATCCTGGGGCTGGGTTTCTTTATCTTCAGTCTGATCAATCAGACCGGCACCAACACTGAAGCCATGGCTCTGATCGGGTTGATCTCGCTCAGTTTTGCGGGTTCCACCTTTGGTTTTTTGCCCTATAACTTCAATCCTGCCCGGATCTTTTTGGGAGATGCCGGCTCGATGTTTATCGGTTATTTCTTGTCATCGATGGGAATTCTGATGGCGCGGCATGCGGGAAACCGTTATAACGACAAGATGTTTTTCCTCTTGCCGGTGCTTTTGCTCTCCTACGCGATCTTCGATATCGCGTTGGTCAGCTACACCCGCAAACGGGACGGCAGGCATGTGATGCAGGGGGGTAAAGACCACTCTACGCACAGGATAAACAACGTTTTGGGCTCGGTCAAGGTCACAGCCATGATCATCTACACAATAAACATCCTGATCGTGATGACCAGCATCATTGTCTTCAGAATCGGCTCGCGGGAGCTCCTGATGATCACGACTGCCATTTTTGCCGCGCTCTTTCTGGGCTTTGGACGCAAGCTGGATCAGGTGCCTGTCTCTATTCCAGCCAATCAGTTAAAAACCCCCAAGGTGAAATGATGCGCTTTATCATCCTCGGTTCCGGTCCCGGCATTCCGGTGGAAGACAAGAATTTATCCAGTATCTACGTGCATACCGAAGAGCTCGCGCTCCTGCTCGATTGCGGGGAAGGCTGCTCCCGGAAGCTGCTGCAGCTGGGCCTCAGCGGAGATCATCTGGATGCCGTGCTGATCAGCCACTATCATCCGGATCATATAGCCGGTTTGTTTATGCTCTTGCAGATGCTCTATCTTGAGAACCGCAGAAAAGCGCTCACGGTCTTTGTTCCTGAAGATCCCCGGTTTATTCTGGATACTATGCACAGGATGTATACTTTTGAAAGCAAATTTGCCTTTGATCTCCAGGTGAAACTGATCACTCAGGCCCCTCTTGAACTCCCCGGGATCAGCATTGCCCCCACCGATCATCTGCAGAGCTACAGTCCCCAGATCAAGGCTTTGAACGTGCCCAACGAAATGCGTTCCTGGGCGATCAGGATCTCCGGAAACCACGGTGATCTGGTTTACAGCGCCGATATCAACAGCACGGATTGCCTTGAGGATCTGCTGGATGGAGCTCACAGCCTGATCGTGGACGCCCTGCATCCCAATGCCGGGCAAATTCTGGAGCTGCATGAGCTGGGTCTGCACAGGGTGATCCTGAATCACGGGATATCTCCGGAATTGGCAGCCTTGCTTGATTCTGAGCCTCTGCCGGGTTTTGAGATCGCACAAGAGGATCATGAATATCAAATCTGATCCCAAATCCCGTTTACTGCTTGGCTGGTTGATCCTGCTGGGTCTGAGCTGGATGCTCAGTTCCTGCTCCGGAAACCGCTTACGCCAGGCTGAAATGCTCTTCGAAGCCAAGCGTTATGCCGGCGCGATCCAGGAATTGGACAAAGCCATTCGCCTCGAACAGAACGGGGCAGTGATCACACGGGCGGAACTGCTGCGCTCCCGGGCTTACTATGAATTGGGTTTGCTGGCTCGTGAACGCTCCAATTGGGCACTCACCATCCGTTTTCTGAAGATTGCCAATTCACTCGAAGCAGACGTGGTTTTGGCAGAAGTATACCGCAATCTGGGAGCCATTGCCGAGGCAAAGGGCGACAATAAAACTCTCACCGATTATCTGAACCTGATCCTCCGGGAGACTCCTCAATCCGTTTTAGTTCCAGAAGTTCTGGCCAAAAAAGTGAATCTGATGATCAACTTTTACAAGGATAATGAGACGGCATGGGAGGTTTATAAACTTCTCTTTGACAGCTACCCGGATAACACACAGGAGATTCAGGCGCGCAACAACGCCCGCATTCTGGTGCCGGGCAGGATCCAATATGCCCAGACCCTTTCTGCCACAAAGTTTTATACAGACGCGCTGAACGTGCTCTTTGACCTGGATAAATATCCGGTGGTCGATCATGCCGCCATGCAAAAGATGATCTCGGACGTGTTTCAGGCTCAGGCAGAATCCCTGCTCCTGGTGGAGAACTATCTGGAAGCGGACAAGCTTTTCCGCATCGCCCTGCAATACTATCCTGCCAAGAAAGCCGAGATTGACGCCAAGCTTACTTCCATCACCAGGCTCTTTATCGATAAGGGAGACAGCTATCTGGCAGCCAGAGACTTTGAGAATGCCATGCTGCACTACCAGAAGACCTTTGAGATCATTCCGGATTATGCTCCGGCGCTGAGAGCGATCGAACGTTTGGAACAGACGCGGCTGAACATTGCCCGGGCTGCCCAGCTCTTTAAGGAAGCGGAGAAGATCGAACTCACAAACAAGGCCGAGGCACTGCGCGGCTATCAACAGGCTTACAATCTGGAAGCTCTGCCGGAATACCGCCAAAAGATCGGCCTGATGCAAAACCTGATCGAAGCCGACCGCAATCCGGAAGCCTTTACCCAAAAGATCATCAACGAATTCCGGGGCGGGATGCTGAACCGCAAGCTGCAAAGCCAATTGGCCGAGATCGGCAAACGTTATAAAGCCTCCGAGATTCGCAACAACGGCTGGAAGATCCTGCTCTCTTCCGGGCAATACAAATATGAAGCGCGCTTTGACATCCTCACCCCCCAGGAGACCTATTTCTATGTCTGGCAAGTCAATCTGCGCGATCGCACCATCATTCCCCTGAATAAGATTTCCGAAGCGCTGATGAAATGATATGAAAAAGCTATTCTTTGTCACTTTGATCCTGACCCTGCTGTCAATCCTGAACGCGCAGACGGATTTTGACATCAACGCCTTTGCGGATACCACCAAATACGGCTGGGCGGATTACGCTGCCCGCAAGACCTACCGTGAGGATCTGAGCCAACGCCAGCAGTTACTCCAGCTTTATGAGATGGACGCGCAGACCGTGAGCTCCAATCTGCTAAAATCCGCTGTGGTTCCCGGCTGGGGACAGTTCTCAGCCAAACAGCCCGTGAAGGGAGAAATCATCCTGGGGCTGGAGATCATCACTCTGGGCACTTCGCTGTTATTTTATGACAAAGCCATGAACTATTATCGCAAGTATGAGACCGCCACTCAGGTGAATGAGATCGAGCAGTTCTACAAAAAAGCCCAATCTCCCTATCAATACTCCATGATCTTTGCGGGACTGGGTCTGGTGGTCTGGGTCTACAACCTCTACGATGTGGCTTCTTCGACGGATATCTACAACACCGCGGTCTGGAACGAGATCGTGCGCAAATACTCCAAATCTCCGCTGCAACTGACGCCGCAAGGCATTCAGCTCAATTTTTAGGGAGCTAATCCAATGATGAGATATATTCTTCTGCCCCTGCTCTGCCTCGCTCTGCTGCTGGGTGCTTGCGGACTGAGGCGCAGCAATCCCCTGGATCCCGCTGCCCACGATGACCTGATGGTTCCCGAGCGGGTGATCAATATCGGTTACATGACTTCCGGGGCAGGCGTCCAGATCAAGACCGTCAGCTTCGAATGGACTCCAAACAGTCAGCAAAGCACGGACGGCTATTATCTCTACCGGTCCATGGGCTACAATTCCGATTTTGCCCGGGTGGACACAGTCCTCACCAACGTTCCCGGTCTGGGTGGAAAGATCACCTGCATTCACGGAGCCAAGCCCTGGCATCAGGTGATGGCAGGGGATTATTATTACAAAGTATCTGCCTGGAAGACCTATGGTGACAGGCGTTTGGAAGGCCCGATCTCAGACCGCGTCTTTGTGCGGATCCCGGCAAAATAAAGCCTCCCGATGATCCCACCTGAGCTGAATCCCCGGCAACGGGAACTGGTCATCTCCACCGAAGGTCCCGTCCTGGCTCTCGCCGGAGCCGGCAGCGGCAAGACCAAATCCATCATCCATCGCTGTGCCTATCTCTTGCAGGAGAAGAACGTTCCTCCCTGGAACATACTGGTGGTCACCTTCACCAATAAAGCCGCGCGTGAATTGCAGGACCGCCTGGGAGCAATTCTGGGCTTCCCCGTGCGCAGCCTCTGGGTGGGCACCTTCCACTCCGTGTGTTCCCGCATACTGCGCTATGAATCCGCACATCTGCCTTTTCACAGCAACTTTTCCATCTATGACACCGATGCCCAGAAATCCGTGCTCAAAAAGATCTACAAAGAGCATGGCTTCGATAACACCAAGCTTCCGATCAGCCGGGTCATGAACACCATCAGCCGATATAAGAACCGCCTGCAGCTGCCCGAAGACCTCGAAGCGAAGAAAATGGAGCTGGACAGCGGAGACGGATTCTTTCCCAAATTCCTTGCTGTCTACACCCTCTATCAACAGAGTCTGCTGCTCAATCAAGCTCTGGATTTTGACGATATTCTGCTCTGGACCGCACGCCTCCTACAAACCAATGACGCGGTGCGCAAGAAGTATCAGGACATGTTTCGTTATGTGATGATAGATGAGTATCAGGATACGAATCAGGCACAATTCCAGATCATCTGGCAGATTGCGCGGGAGCACCACCGGGTTTGCGTCGTGGGGGATGACGATCAGGCGATCTACAGCTTCCGGGGAGCCACGATCCGCAATATTCTGGAGTTTGAACGGGATTACCCCGGAGTGGTTTCCATCCGTCTGGAACAGAATTACCGCTCCACCACCGCGGTGCTCGATCTGGCCAATGCCATCATCAAGAACAACAGCCAGCGCCACAGCAAAGAGCTCTGGAGCGAGCTGGGGGCAGGAACAAAACCGGAACTGGACAGCTTCAAAGACGAAAATGAAGAAGCTGCCAGGATCGCGCAGAGAGTGCGCAAACTGCAGAGCCAAAACATTCCGCTGTCTCAGATCGCGGTGCTCTATCGCACCAACGCTCAGTCCCGGGTGCTGGAATACGCTTTTCTTCAGGAAAAGCTCCCCTACAGCATCGTGGGCTCCCTCTATTTCTATCAGCGCAAGGAGATCAAGGACTTCATCGCCTATCTGGCAGTGCTGGCAAATCCGTCCGACAACGAAGCCCTACTCCGGGTGATCAACGAGCCGCCCCGGGGCATCGGCCAGACTTCCGTGAACCGCGTGATCTCTTTTGCTGCCAAGGCGCACACCAGCCTCTACCAGACCATCCAAAACGTGGATGCTGTCTCTGATCTGCAGAATGCAGCCAAACGCAGGATCTGTGAATTTGCCACCAAAATGGAAGCCTGGCGGGTTTTTTCGCAGACCGCTCCGGT
Source organism: Candidatus Cloacimonadota bacterium (assembly GCA_022711455.1). Lineage (GTDB taxonomy): Bacteria > Cloacimonadota > Cloacimonadia > Cloacimonadales > Cloacimonadaceae > PHBP01. The sequence goes on along the minus strand of JAKLEY010000080.1, from coordinate 110 downwards.
GCAAGAGCTGGTCAAGACCGTGCTGGAAGAGCTGAATTGGGTGGATATCTATAAGAACAGCAAGGATCCCAAGGAGATCTCCCGCGCGGAGAACCTCGTGGAATTCGTGG
>JAKLEY010000008.1 GCA_022711455.1 Candidatus Cloacimonadota bacterium | reverse complement strand
TATTCTTTTTCCGTCTTTTTCCGCGCTTTTCCGTGTTAAAATAATCTTCAAGTCACCATGCCCAGGGATTCATTATGCGACAGGATGTCGCATCCACTATCTTCTTAATTCTTAATTCTTAATTCTTAAATAGTCGCGGTAGCTGACGATCGAGGCCGTCAAGAGGAAACCCGCTGCCACAATGAACACCGATCTGATGCCCAGGGTGCGCATCAGGACCAGTCCCAGGACAGGCGCGATCAGGCCCCGGATCCCGGTCATGGACACATGCACGCTCTGATACATTGCGGCGTCTTCTTTGCCCGCGAAATAGATCGAACTCATGTTCCAGGCGATGTTGATCCCGGTCATGGCCAGCCCGAAGATCAGATATGCCACGAAGACCAGGATGGTGGAGACCAGCGGTACTTGCGTGAACTGTGAGGACAGGATGATCAGCAGCGGGAAAAACATCAGGGTTCCAAAGGAGAGCGAGATGAAGCGGAAGGGGTGCAGTCTGTCGTGCAGTTTGCCCAGCAGGGGGGATAGGAAGAGCATTCCGGCCTGGGAGAGGATGCCTTTGGAGAGGAAATTTGCAGTATAGCTCAGCTTCAGGATGTCCACCAAAAAGATCGGGATGATCGGGGTCATCATGATGAAGCCCATCCCGTAGATCGAGAAACTGCGCTCGAACGCTGCAAACTGCTTGTTTTTCTTCAGGAGTTCGACGCTGCGGGTGAGTGGTTCGGTGAGTGCTTTCCGGAAGGGGATCTTTTCTGTTGAAGCGCAGGGTTCCGGTTGTTTGACCCGGGAAAGCACCAGGCAGCTGATGAATCCGGCAATTCCGGTGCCCAGCATGATCCAGCGGAAGCTCTGCTCATGGCTGTCCAACACCCTTCCCGCCACGAACGTGATGCAGATCGAGACCAGCATGGAAAGAGAGATCGTGTAGCCATAGACTTTGGCGCGACGGCTGCCATCGATGTTCTTCTGGAAGATGCTGTTCTGCGCGGGTATCAGGATCGAATTGGCGCTGTAGAGCAGCATCAGCAGGATCAGATATTCATTCACGCCTGCCAGGAACAATCCCCAGCCCAGAGTGAGACGTCCAAAGACCCCTGCCGCAATGAAATAGCGGGATTTATGACACGATTTCTCAAAGATCCGGCCCATCCAGATCGACATCAGATTGGAGAGCGGCCAGATCAAAGTCATGGCCAAAATCTGCCAATCTGCCGCGTGCAGCGCTTTACGCGCGATGATGTCCTGGGTCTGGCTGAAGCTCTGGATAAAGCCGTTGAACGCTGCTGCCAGCAAGAGCAGCAGAGCGGTTTGGCGTTCCAGAGGCTTCATGGATCTCAGTTTCATGCGTGGTTCCTTTCGATTTTAATATGAAGAGTCAGTCTTTTGGGCAGGGATATTCTGTCAAGAGAGGGAAAAGAATGGAACGCAGATGACTGGAAAAAGGGGATCGAAGGGATCTTTTTTCCCAAGGATTTCAGGATTTTAGGATAAATACGGAAGACCATTGAACAATTCAAACTCAGCTAAACCGGTACTGATCAGGGGTACATTTTTCATTTTTTTCTGAAACGATTGGTCGTTTTGGGTCTGATTTTTGTTTTGGTACCCTTGAATGCCCCTCAATTTAGGGCTTTTTTCAGCTTTTCCCAGAATCTGGGCACACCTCTCCTATCTCACACTCGCAGAATTTTCAAACTGCGCTTCAGATTGAAGGCAATTGCTCCCATTAACAGGTAGTCTGCCGTCTTTTGTAAGCCCATGTAGATCGACCGGCTCCAGCCAAAGTGTCTCTTGAGGCTTCCAAAGCTGCGTTCAACCCGGTATCTTTGGGTCGAGATCGCGTGATTGAAGTCTCTCGTTTCCGGTGCCATCTCCTGGTTTTTCTTTTTCTTACGCATGATCTTCGAAACCAGCTTTTTCTCTTTCAGGGCGTCTTCGTTCTCTTGGCTGCAATAACCCTTATCCGCAAGGACTTCGGTCTCTTCCGGAAGCTCCAGTGACTCGACCAGGGGCTTCAGCATGTGGCCATCAAAGACATTGCCTGGAGTAACCGCGATTGACTGTACCAAACCATGTTCTTTATCCACTACGGTGTGCCCTTTGTAGCCGTAGATGCTTTTCTTGCCTTTCTTCAGCCACCTGGCATCAGGATCCTTGGACTCTTCCACCGTCAATTCTGTTGCTTGAAAAGTGGTTTGTCCAGGTATCTCATCATCTCCCACAGGTTCGGTCTCGATGATCTCTCTCTTACGCGGACGGGCATGCGATTCCACCAGAGTTGCATCTACAATAACCCCTCCGGAGATCTTGATGTTGTGCTTGCTCAACTGATAATTAAGCTCCTGCAAAAGCTTCTCATAGATACCCTTTTCCGAAAACCTGTTCCTCCAACGACAGATCGTCGAATGATCCGGAACCGGATTCTCCAAACTTAAATGACAAAACCACAGGAACATGTTGTTATAGAAAAGCTGCTCTTCCATTTGGTAATCAGATAGCTTGTACCAGGATTGGATCAACATGATCCGAAACATTACCTCTGCCGAGAAAGCGTCTCTTCCGGCTACCGACATCCTTCTGATCTCCACTTTGTCGAGTATCTTGTTGATCCTTTTCCAGGCTATCAACTTCTCTACATCCTTGAGAAAGTGGTTACGGCCTGCCAAACGGTTGGCAATCTCTTGATCGGCGAAGGTTATGGTTTGCTTTTCCATGGTTAGCTCCTGTGTAATGATGGAGCCATAATGATAAACGTATGTAATTTGTCAAGAATTATTTACGTATACTTTTTGTCCATTTCTATGTGCAACAGTCTTTACGGATTAATAATAGACTAGGGATGAAGAGGATGAACAGGATCAAAGGGATTCTTGTTAAGAATTAAGAATTAAAAATTAAGAATTAAGTCGCGGCTCGTGGATCCCAGGGCTTTGTCCCTGGGCGTGATGTCGTTTCCCGCAGATCGCGCAGATATCTTCCGCAGATCACGCAGATCTTTTTCCCAAGGATTTTAGGATTTTAGGATTTATTTGAGGATTTTCTTTGATAACACGAATTCACACGAATCTCCACGAATAACAGAGCGCGGGTATTGGTATCGCTGGAGTTGTGCCCGCGTTAAATACAGGTCATGAATGCTCCGTAGACTACCTGCTTACTGAAGACTTGTAAACGCTCCGTGACCTCTCACGCGGGCTCGACTTCAGCCCCCGTGGCCTATTAGAGAGGTGTCACCCCTGCCGGGGTTTGGGATGGGGTTGGCGTATCCTACCTGGGGTTCCGTTTCCCTCCACCCCAGGCTATGAAGGTTTCACCCCTGCCGGGGTTTTTGGATACCACGAATCTCCACGAATTCACACGAATACCGCCAAAACGCTAAAACGACAAAACGCCAAAACGCTAAAACGTTAAAACGTTAAAACGTCAAAACGTTAAAACGTCAAAACGCTAAAACGCTAAAACGTCAAAACGATCCCCTCGATCCCTTTTTCCCTGTCATCTGCGTTCTAATTGTTAGCGAGCGCCGGTACACTACACCCCTGCAACCCTTCACCCCTTCACCCCAAAAAAAGAGCCCCGGTTTCCCGGGGCCTTTTTATCTTAACGATGTATGGTTTACTTGACGATGACCATCTTCTTGGTCTGGTTCATGGTGGGGCTGCTCAGCTTGTAGAAGTAAATACCGCTTCCGCAGTTATTACCCTTGCTGTCACGGCCGTTCCAGTTCAGGTTGTGGCTGCCGGCAGGGACTCTGTAGGTCATGACGGCTTGGCCGAGGATGTTGTAGATGGTGACGGTGGCGTTTTCGCCTTCTTTGACGTCAACAGCGATGGTGGTGCTGGTTTTGAAGGGGTTGGGATAAGCATTCTTCAAAGCTGTGGCATTGGGAAGGTTCGGGACATCGTTGCCAACCACGGTCACATATTGCGGACCGTAGAGGGTGGAGGTTCCGTTGAAATCGACACATTCAAGCCAATAATAATAGGTATTGTTGGTTTCGACTTCGTTGTCGGTGTGGCTGTAAACATGCTGAGTGGAGCTGTTGGTGGAGGCTTGGTAGCCAATGTGAGTGGCAGCAGCATAATCAGCAGTTTCGTTGCGATAGACGTTGTAACCGTTCATGTTGGTTTCGGATTCGGTCACCCAGGTCAGCTTCACGAAGTTCTGAGCGGTCAGGATTGCACTGAAGCTGCTCAGCTCGACGGGAAGGGTGGGACCGAAGACGATAACCTGAACAGGAGCTTTGGCGCTGAGATTAACGTTCAGCCAAGTCCAGTCCGGACTTCCGTCGGGGGCATTCCACTGGCCGTTGTAGTAGGCCATGGCACCGGTATCGGTAGCTTGACGCGCAACGAAGATATTGTGCCAGCCAACACCGGTCACGACCACAGCGACATTCACATAATTAGTGGTGGGATATCCGCTGGGGAAACCTGTTTCGTCGGCAGCAGGAGTGTAGATCACAGGGGTTTCATTCAGCACGAAGGTGATCGTGGCAGCATTAGCCGTGAAATCAGTCTCGCTCACGTTGATCGGATTCATTGTCCAGAACCATCCTTCCGGAGCGGCAGGAACAGCATAGGGACCGGTCAGGTTGTTGATCATGTCATTGCTGTCGGTATAGACATAAGGCATGTTGTGAGGGGTACCATCGGGTCCGGTCACTTGGTAAGCGGCAGGGCCATTCACGGTCAGGGTGTAGGTGGTGGTGGGGTTAGCAGTCAACACGAAGGAGATGTTTGCAACTTTAGCAATAAGAACTTTGCTTCCATTGGTTCTGGAACCCAAAGCTGAGCCTTTGCCTGTTGTGAACATGTCAGCCGTTACCTCGAAGGAGGCAGGTACCCAATGGAATCCGGGAGCAGCAGCGCTGGGAGTGTATGTTCCAAGAAGTTCATTGGTGATATCATTATTGGGATCAACAAATATGGCAGGGAATGGCATTGTGCCAGTTGGTCCTGTGACTGAGTATCCAGCATCACCAGTTACGTTGAGAGTGTAGCTGTAGGTGTCAGGATCTGCAACCAAAGCAAATGTTTTGGTAGCATTGTAGACGTGAGCAACTTTGGCCCCGGTGAAATCTGCGGCAGCAACAGTGACAGTTGCAGGTTCCCAATGGAAATTGGCGGGAGCAGCACTGGGCGTCCAAAGACCAACCAGATCATTGATATCTGTGTTATTGGGACCGCAGGTGAAGGTTGTGCCCATGGCTCCGGTATAGGTGCCGGGACCTGTAACTGTGTAACCAACAGGACCATTAACGGTCAGATTGTAGGTCCACGTGTCGGCCGGAGGGGGGGCAATCCAGTTCCATACGGCAGGGTCTGTATCCCATCCATAAGTGGGGATAATATTGACGTTTGTTAAACCACCGGCAATAATTTTATAAGGTGCAAAAAACGTCATATATTTGGTTGCATTGCTGAAGGTAGCGTTATTGAACACACGCAAATAAATCCAAGTATCTGCTCCCATCCATGTAGCTTCTGGTACGACGGCTGAACTGATACTAAGAAATCCTGATGAATTGAAACCAAGTCTTAAATCGACTAGAAAAACATCGTTAACACTTGGCTCACCAGTTGTTAATAGGGGGTCTACTACATTATCGCTACTCAAATAAGCTTTAACAACCCATTTATATGCAGTGGGTGTCGATACTGGATAGGCGGGGTCTTCCTGAAGTACATAGTTGTATGTTGCCGTTGTGGCGTCTTTAAATGCTATTGTAGCATTGGCAGAGAATAACCCAGCTGATACAACAAGCAGGGCAAAGATAATTAGGTATTTAACGTTTTTCATTACATCTCCCTATTTTGAGTTGGTATTTGATACGACATTTCTTGTGGTCGGGGGGGCAGGGACATAATTCCAAGTAAATCCAGTTCCTACGCAACTATAATAATAAGCGTGGGTGGGTTCAAGTCCACCAACATCGACTAAATCACCATACCAGTTACCAAGACCTGGATCATATTCAGCACCGAGTCCAGTATCAGCGTCTGTAATGACATCAAGCTCAGTTTCGTTAGTGCCAAACAAAGCGGGAGTTAGGGGAATTGTTCTTGCTTCATTCAACCCAAATGTCGTTACAGCACCACCACCAATTGCAATACTCAGTGGTTGTGGGTCTACCTTTCCCATCAAGAAAAAGTTAACCGGACCGTTTCCAGCATAACGGCTGACATAATATGCTCCGCCGTATTCAAGATTTTCCAAATCACCATACCATCCACCACCGCCAAGATCCATTTCTGCAGAGAGACCACTATTCGCATCTGTGAAAGTGTCCAAATCAGAAAATTGGTTTCCTATAGCGTTTTGTATCGCAAGGTTGCTACCGGTGACAGGAGTTTTAGGAACTAATGGTAAGCTGATTGTTGAAACAGCACCATCCGCTAAGGATAGTTTAAAGTATCCAACAACAGCGGAAGGAGCGGATTCCACTGCTACGAGCATTGTAATACCGACTAAGAGCAGCAGCGGCAATATTAATTTTTTCATAACATTCCTCCATGAGAATGATATTCATATAAATTAAAAGATCTTTTTCGTCTGAACCCGGCGGGCAGAACCCGGATCCGGGGTTCATAGAACGACGTTAAAAAATTTGGTGCCGGGCTCCGCAATCCAGCGGCAACCAGCGTTTGCTTTCGACACATTAAACACATTCATCGCACATTATACAAGGTCATGTAAGTTTCTTTTCTTACAATTCCCACTATGGACAGTATGACAATCCTGTCAAGCAAGAAAATCAATTTTTTTCGGGTTTGAGGATTTTTTTTCATCAGCTGTGGAAATTTGTGGACGTGGTGTCGTGGTGTCGTGGTGACGTGGTGACGTGGTGGGGTGGTGTCGTGGTGACGTGGATAGCAGGGATCATTTCCCAAGGATTTCAGGATTATTTTAAGAATTAAGAATTAAAAATTAAGAATTAAGCGCGCGCCCCCCTAATTTGCTAATCTGTTAATTTGTTAATCCCTATGATCCTGTTCATCCTCTTCATCCCTAGTCTATTCTTTTTCCGTCTTTTTCCGTCTTTTTCCGCGCTTTTCCGTGTTCAAAATTTCACGCAGATCTCGCAGATAACGTTCCCTCCGGGACGGTGCATCTTTCTTTGAAGAGGCATATAAAGCTTGACAGTATCCGTATTCATATTAAAAAAGCTCACGTGCATTCGCGCAGTATTTGTTTCCAAAGTTAGTATTAGTTTATGAGGAGTATATATGAGATACAGATTTGTAATGATAGCAGTGCTAAGCTTGACCTACGCCTTGAGCTGGGCACAAAACACCCCGAAGGCGATCAATATTTTCAAGGATAACACAGATTCCACTTATGTTTTAGTGAAGATGGAAGATCCGGACTACCCACTGATACCACCGCTCGAAGATCGTTGGTTGGTGATGGCATATCTGAGTAAGGATAATAAGATCAATCCCCTTTCCAGGAAAGGACTCCCTACCAAAGATGATTATATTAACCCCTATAACACTAAGCTTCCGGGAACGATCACAGGTCAGGTAGCTTATGGTCTGCGCTTTGGACCTGAAGAAGCAGGGAAACCGCTCAGTTTAGGCGGAGCGGTCGTAAGCCCCGAGCATTTTGGCAAATACATCTACATCAGGATATTCAATGCCCGCACCCTCGAAGATGCCACCAAGTATATGGTGCTCAGCAAACCCTTTAAGATCACCCAGGCAGGTCCCCAAAACCTCACCATCATCCCTGAATATGGCTGGGATATGAATCCGGTGTGGAAAAGCTTCCGCAAGGGCAAGACCTCCGGTAAATAGTATAGAACGCAGATGACTGGATCGACCGGATCAACCGGATTAATTTGATAACACGAATCTGCACGAATTCACAGGAATTAGATTAGCAGGTTAACAGATTAGCAGATTAGGGGGCGCGCAGCCTAATCTGCTAATCTGTTAACCTGATAATCCCTATGATCCTCTTCATCCTCTTCATCCCGAGTCTATTTATTTCCGTTCTTTTTCCGCGCTTTTCCGTGTTGCATTTTTGCCGGGAGTCTTACCGCTATCTAACCGCTATCATACCGCTGACTAACCGCTTTCAAACCGCTTCGGCAACTGAGATGTAAGGGATATGTCAGGCTGTTAAGAGAGGCAAGATAGAACGCAGATGACGGGAAAAAGGGGATCAACGGGATTCTATTGTTAACACGAATCTGCACGAATTGGATTAGCAGATTAGCAGATTAACAGATTAGGCAGCGCGCACCCCTAATTTGTTAATTTGCTAATTTGCTAATCCGTCCGATCCCGTCGATCCAGTCATCTGCGTTCTATCTCACTACGACAACACGTCAGTATTCAGCAGCATCGGCATGCTGCTCTACACGTTAAAACGCTAAAACGTTAAAACGCTAAAACGTTAAAACGTCAAAACCTTAAAACCCTTAAAAGAATCAATTCAAATTATTAGCTTGACTTATTATCAGCTTCCGGAATTATGGCATCCAATAATTATGTCAGGAGGAAACATGACTGTTACTAATTCTCGTAGTGGTGTGGCATCGGAGGGCGTGCAGCTTAGTCCGGTCCCGATGGAAAGCGGAATGCAGAAACCGGAGAACGTGTTTGTAGTGCCGGATGCGGCCTGTCTGCGCCTGGAATTCAAGGGCCGTCAAGCAGGCATCCAAAAGACCCTGGGGGCTCAGTATCTGGAGGAATTGCTCTTGCATCCGGGGCAGAAGATCAATGCGGAAGAACTCTTTCACCGCTTTCATGAACGCAGCGGCGGACAGCAGTATCTTTACTTTGCCGATGAGAACTCCCTGGAGCGGGAAGGCCTTTGCGGCGGCGGTGGAAGGGGGATCCCGATGACGGATGAAAAGACCCTGCGCGCGGTCTGGAAACGGCTGCGGGAACTCGGGAGCGAACTGCTGGAGAAGACGGAGGCCTGCGATCTTTCCGGAAGGGAGGAGCTCTTTTGGGAAAAGGAAAAGCTGGAGGAATACCTGCTGGAAGTGCTGAATCCCCTGGGTAAGATCCGCAATTTCGGGGGAGAGGAACGCCGGCTCAAGGAATCCGTCTCGCGCTCGCTGCGCCGTGCGATCAAAAGGTTCAGCTCCCTGGATCCCGAGCTGGGGGCATATCTGCAGAAGACCGTGCACTGCTGGGAGCTCCTGAGCTATGTTCCGGTATCGCTGGAGTTGAACCCGCACTAAACACGGGTCATGAATGCTCTGCAGAATAGCTCCTGACTGAAGACTTGTATGCGCTCAGTACCCTCTCACGCGGGCTCGACTTCAGCCCCGGCACCGGATCAGAACACGGAAAAGCGCGGAAAAAGACGGAAAAAGAATAGACCAGGGATGAAGAGGATGAGCAGGATATCAAGGGATGGTGGTGTACGGGCGCTCGCCGTAGCGCCGAAGTGGTGGAGTGTTGGAGTGGTGGAGTGGTGACGTTTCACGCAGATCTTTTTTCCCAAGGATTTTAGGATTATAGGATTAAAAGAGGATTTTTTTAATAACACGAATCGCCACGAATTTTCACGAATCTTGATCTGACCTGTAGGTACTCTGGCGTGTTGAAAAAAGACGATTACAGGTGCAGACTGGAAAGTCTGCAATCTTGGGGTGTGTGGAAAAAACCGCTTAAGCGTGCAGACTGGAAAGTCTGCAATCCTGGGGTGTGTTGACAAGAACGCTTACGCGTGCAGACTGGAAAGTCTGCAATCCACGAGTAGCGGTTCATAAAAAAGCCCCCGGCGTAAACCGGGGGCTATTGTTTAGTGGATCACTCCACTTAATTAGTTTTGATTTACTTCCTATCGGTCGTTTGCAGCCTGACTTTTCTGATCGGGCTGGTCGTTTGGATTTTGGAAGTGTTTGCGGTTCTGGAATTAGACACTGTGTTAGCTCTGACCGGTGCGCTGTAGATCGAGCTGGCTTTGAAGAACTGGAATGCCTCTGTCCCGGTGTAAGTGTAGGTCAGAAGATTCGTGTTCGGAAGCAGCAAGGTCCAGGGAGCAATCGCGTAGGGATCATTTGAACCGTAGACGTTATAGTTGGTGACGCCGGGAACGGCTCCCCATGTGATCACAGGGTTGCCACCAACGTTTGCAATTGTGGTGATAGGAGCCACAGGCTGCACTTCAGCACGGATCAACCAGGAACCGGGGAATCCGGAACCTTCGATCGTGCCCAGATTTGCCGTAGATATCCCAGCACCGAAGTGGATCAGATGAGTGCCGGGATATGCGGTTTGGGTTTGATCCAATTTGAAGTAGTTGGGTCCCACGATGTCTGTGTAGGCAACGTAGAAGTACTCAGCAGTTGTCACACATCCGGTCAGGGGGATAGTGTGCAAAGTTCCGGCGGTGAACGAGTAGTTGAATGACGGGATCAGATCAGTAAAGGTGTCTGTTACACCATCATAGGTGTAGACATGCACATTCGCTGTTCCGGCATTGCTCAGGCCGCCCGTGACGTTATTGATCTGGCAGGCTTTTCCGACACCATAAGGATTGGCGAATCCGGTCATGATACCGAATGTACCTGAGTTGAGCCCGACGTTGTTGGTCTCTGTTCCGGAATCATACTGCATCAAGAGGGGCGAGTTGATATAGAAATCCCAGACGGGAGTCGTGGTGGTGTTGGGAGTGGGTGCGTTATCGATCGCGGTGATCGAATAGGCCACCAGAGTTCCCGCAGGCTGACCGGGGATCGTAGCTTGATAGCTGGTACCGGACAAGGTCATGGGTACCGGCACGGATGTTCCGCCATTCAATGTATAATTCAAGGTAACCGATGCGATACCTGATGATAAAACAGGGCTATCGGCCACACCTGCATAGATCACGATCGGATCACCCGTGTAGGGCCAGCCGATCACGGGATAGTGATCCACGATAGGGGCGAAGTTATCGACGGTGGAGTAAATCACGCTCACATTATCAACAGCCCAGCCTGAAGCCCATTCCGAGTTGTCATCAGCATGGAAACGGATTTGAACAAAGGGCAGATCGTCATAGGCATCGAGCGAGACAACGACGTTCGTCCAGGCGGGGTTGGATGTCAGTTCATACAAAGGACTCCATATGGTTCCATTGGTTGTGATCTCAAGATATGCCGATTGGCTGTAACTTCCGGTGAAGAAGGAATCGAAACTCAGCACAGGCACACCGGGATAAGTTCCAGCGAAGTTGAACGGAGGTGGCGTCAGGATATCCATGCTGCCATCAACCCCATCACCGGCTGCATCGTCATTTGCAGCGGCGTAGACAGTATGGCTGGGTATCGAAAAGGCGCTGGAACTGAGGTCACTGCCAAATTCCCAGCCTGTGGCATTCGAGGTTCTGGTCCAACCGGAAGGCAGAGAGTTATCGCTATGCGTTTCGAAGTTCTCAGTCCAGGGGAAGACGGCAACACGTGGGTCATCCTGAATCGTGAACGTGAAAGTACGCGGGGCATCTATATAGCCACCAGCGTTATCGGGATTCATGGCCCGAACTATCCAGTACCAGGTTTCGCCATAGTTGAACACGATCGGATCTGTGGGTCCACCGGTGTATGTTGTGGGATTCAGAGATGTTTCAGTGGTGTTGAACTGAACATCTTCCAAGACTGTTGATTCAGTTTGTGACATATACACTTGGTATGAAGCGGGGGTTCCACCGGTAGTAGTCCAGTTCAGGAGGAAACCGGTTGCAGGCATATTCAAGGTAATATCACCTGGGGGTCCGAGAATCACTTCAGTGGTTGGACCGATAGGCAGTAGCTCCAAGCTAATCTGAGCAAACCAGCCCGCGTCCTGGACATAAGTATCGGATGTAAACACGAATGTTATTGCATTGCCGGGGTTTAAGGTAAATGGGGCAAGCGTCCCATGGTAATTACCGAGTAACGTACTTCCTGCTGTAGGTCCATTGTATGCTTTGAAGTAGTCATAATCTTGCTCGGTGGCGAACTGGTTGAAGGCCACGATGATGCGATAACCGGCAGGGGGATAGAATGTATAGGTGTAGTTCTCGTTGGCAAGATAATTACCAGAGGGACCGCCTGAATCATAGAAGTTCCAGGTTTCGCCGACAGCGATAGTTTTGGATCCGGTTGTCATAGTGACCATTTGGGCTGCTGATCCGGATAGAGGGACATTGGTCACCGCTCTGGTATCTGTGATCGCGATGTTTCCGGAATGCGTTCCCGCTGCTGTAGGTGCATATTGCACAGTGAATGTAGTCGATTCACCTGCTCCCAGAGACATCACAGCGGGAGCTACTGACATTGTGAAGTAGTTACCTGTAACATTAACGCTGCTGAGACTAAGGGTGCCAGCACCGGTGTTAGCTACTGTGAATTGTTTGGTAACTGTGGAGTTTACGGGTTGGGGTCCAAAATCCCAGGTATCAGGACTTATCGAGAAAACCGGGGCTGAAGGTATTTCTTCAAGCAGAACGTCATCAATCCCGAATCCATAATAGGTAGAACCTGAGGCATACTGGTAGAATGCAATGTAAACAGTCTGTCCTGTATAAGCATTAAGATTAAGAGTATGCTCAGTCCAGGCAGTGTTGATGCATGTAATGTCTGCCAATTCTACTGTGAAAGAACTGATTTGGGTGTCTGTAGTCGAAAGCAATACTTTGTACGAATTAGCATAGCTTGAGCTTTCAACCACATCCCACCATTTTAATCTCACATTAACGCCGGAGAAATTCACTGGAGGGGTAATTAAATAGTCATTCGTATTACCCATACCATGTGCAGCATATGGTTCTGAATGGGTCGGATCGATGTATGTGTTTGCTTGTCTCCACATGTAGCTGTCAGCATTGGCGTTTATCACAGACCAACCTGTTGGCGCAGCAGGAGAACCGGCCCATGTCCCATCAAAGTTTTGAGTATAGGGATAGCTGGTAATTGTGGGATCATAACATACAGCAGCCAGATCAACTGTCGTTACTGTCCGGCCGTCTGTGATTGTCACCGCTCCTTCATGAGTTCCAGCAGCAGTAGGTGCATATTGGACCGTGAAGGTAGCAGATTGACCAGCGGTGAGAGAAGCAGGGGCAGGATTGCTAGTTAGCGTGTAATAGGATCCACTGATACCAATGCTGTTGATAGCAAGGGTTCCGCCACCATTGTTAGCAATAGTGAACTGCTTGGTTTTCACGCTATTGATGATAGTCTGGCCAAAATCCCAGCTTGTGGGAGTGAGGCTGAAGATCGGTGCTGCAGGAGTCTGGCGCACGATCACGTTATCAATCATAAGGTCATTGTCACCAGCATCATCTAAAATAGATTCAGCATAGAAGGCAATGTATTTGGTGCCAACATAGGCATCGAGGTCGATGGTATAATTCCCACCAGTAGCAGGGATAGCATCAAACACATTGGCAGAGCCAGTGTTGTTCCATTCCATGAGGGTTGTGGGGTTGGTCATGTTCGGGTTATCGCTGATCACGATTTTTAACTTGTCATCAGCTTGGTTTCCGGCAGTGACTGGAGTGGATACAGTGTTCCAAGCCATCAAGGCAAGATCAAATTTCAGCTCATAACCGGTGGCTGGGATCTGAATAGGAGGAGTTACCAACCAGGAATTTTGACCACTGGTGTAGATATTGATCCTAGCGGCTTTGTTGACTGGAGTTGTAACGTTGAGCCAATCATCCTGTCCCCAGGATCCACCTGTGGCAGGCGTGCCGCCATACAAGTAGCTATACTGAGCCCAGTTCAGTGGTTGCCACGTAGAGAAATCTACTTCATAAGGGAAGGTGGTAACCAACGGGTTTAGGGTTGTTCCGCTGACTGTTGGAATCGTTCCATCGGTCTTGAAATCGATATTTGTAAGAGAATTGGTGTATGGCCAGATTTTTACTTCATAAGCCGTATTGGGTGTCAAACCGGTGAGGGTGTAGGTGTTTGCACCCACAGCATGCGCCACGTTGATGGCGAAATTGCCGTCTGTCCACAGGGCATCATTGGCCACAGGTGTTCCGTCTGCCACGTTGGCAAAGGTTCCTGCGGCTGTTTTGGCCTGGATCAGATAGCCAGCGGGAAGCTGAGCACCCACGGCTCCTGTCCAGTTTAACTGGATGGAAGTGGTGGTCAGAGTTCCGGTAGTAAAGTCTAAAACATGATTTGTAGGCTCAGGATACACAGCCGCATTGATTCCTACAAGTTTGATGTTTGGACGTGCCGAACCGGCAGTTAAACTTGTGGGTGCGGAACCATCAGCACGGTTAGAAGCGAACTTGTATGATCCAGATACACCAGTGGTTGTATATTGCCACATCACGTATGGGCTAACATAAGCCGCGCTGCCGCTTTCAACCAGTACCATCAAATTTCCAAGATCACCATCATAGGCGAAGTCGGTGATGTCAAAATTGAACCATCCGGTAGCGTTGGCGGTTATCGTCGCATTGAAAACCTGGGTAGTCCCTGCAACGAGATTCACCCATGTGTCTCCCGTTAGAGCTGCCGCGGCTGTGTATTTCATGTAGATTTTTACCGGGATGCTGGTAGTGGTATTCGCAGTACCGCAATACCACTGCAGATTGGTGATCGGGCCATCATTGGCACTGATATCGGCTGCTGTGTAAAGAGCCGCTGATCTATAGTAGTTGTAGAGCGTACTCATCGGATAATAACCTGTCGATGTGCCATTTCCAATAACTACATCGCCAAAAGCCAGGCCTGCGATAAGCAGAACCAGCATAATCAATAATAATTTCTTCATAACAGAAAACTCCTTGTTTAGATGTTTTTCCAGAAGATGTGTTAATTAGTTTAGTTTATAGGCTCATCCGTTTGAAAAGAGGGGTGGAGGGGTTTAGGGGTGAGGGGGTGTAGGGGTGCAGGGGTGTAGTGGGGGGCAGTTTTGCAGGGGTGTAGTGGGGCGCAGAGTCTAGTCCCTTGTCCCAAATCCCTGATTCCTGGTTCATAATTCCTAATCCCTGAAGTCTAATCCCTAATCCCTTGTCCCTAATACCTAAAGGAAGGGCCTGCTTGATCTTGAGGGTTGATTGTGGGTGCGGCAGCTCGGGTCTGCTCACCGGGGCGCAAAAGTATCCTAATAATGTGCGATGATTATTTTGATGAATGCGCTGCGGGGAAGAGGCCGGGGAGAGCCGGAATTGACTAGTTTGTTTTTGAAAGTGTGGAAAACCGGAGACAGGAAGATCAGCCGGGGCAGGCGGACGGATTCCGTCCACAGCCGCTTCGGAAGAGGCGGCGAGGGCAAAAAACATGCTCTGACCTTTTAAAAGAAACAAATCAGCTCCTTTTTGGCTGGCGGCTTCCAGAATCCGCAATAAATACAAAAATAGATTTCTTGGCTTCTGCCCCTGAAGGCAGATGCTAAGTCACATATGGCAAATAGCTTAACGGATCTGCTCAGATGCCTTTCTGAGCCTGATTACATGCTTGAAAACTTGTGAAGAGCTGTCAAGGATTATTCTTCTGTAAAAAAAGGGGTGGTGGGGTGAAGGGGTGCAGGGGTGCAGTAGTGGTGACGTGGTGGGGTGGTGTCGTGGTGACGTGGTGACGTTTCCCGCAGATCACGCTGATCTTCGCGCAGATCACGCAGAGCTTTTTTCCCAAGGATTTCAGGATTCTATTAAGAATTAAGAATTAAAAATTAAGAATTAAGCGCGCGCCCCTAATCTGCTAATTTGTTAATCTGTTAATCTGTTAATCCGTCCGATCCAGTCGATCCAGTCATCTGCGTTCTATCATCCACGGCAGGGACAAAGCCCTGCGATCCACGCTAAAACGTCAAAACGCTAAAACGTTACAACGATCCTGTTGATCCGTTCGATCCGTTTTTTCCGTGCTTTTCCGTGGCCTGTTGGAGTGGGGCCGTGGTGGTCACGCCCAGGGACAAAGCCCTGGGATCCACAAAAAACCCCCCGGAATAAATCCGGGGGGTCAGCTTATTGCGTGTGTTCTGCTCTGCGCGGTTCAGCTTAGCTGAATGCTCAAGAGCTTAACAGCGCATAGTTATTTCCTGCGTTCGATCTCACCGAAGAGGGCAGCCCGAGCGGGCTCGATGAGTTCAGAACCGTTGTAACGATATTGTTTGGTCGGCGGGGCCGGGACTGCACCGGAATTGAAGTAGCCGGTCACTTTGAAGAACTTTTTGGGGTTTGCTCCAACGGGGATGCTGTAGGTATTGGTGGCCACCAGAGTGCCTTCACCGGTCCAGGTATAAGGATCATCGGATTGATAGACCTTGTATCCTTCTGTACTTGTGCCTGTCCAGTTCAGGTTCACATTCGTGCCGGTTTGAGTGACAACGAGATCCGTGGGCTGCGGAAGAAGAGCAGGGATCACATCGAATCTGATGTTGTCAAAATACCAGTAGTTGATGTTATAGCTATTCGCACCGTAGGTGATGAATCTAACTTTAAACATCTGTCCGGCAACCAGTGAAGAAATATCCCAGGTTTTCGTGGTCCAGGGGATATCGCCGCCTTGGTTGGTCACGTTGTCAATTTCGGTCCAGGCAGTTCCATTATAGACTTCAACCCGCATACCTTCGATTGTGGTGGTAGCATGGTTATCCAGATAGTAATCATACTTGAAGCGAACTCCAGTCGCTGCGCTTGCGTCTATCACAAATGAGTTAAGTGCACTGGTGTAATCAGTCACAGTAGGCGAATAACTGAATTTCATGGCTTTGCCGGGGTTTCCTCCCGAGGAGACTACGCTCCAGTGTCCATCAGCCGTGTTGGTCCAATGATTTCCCGCGAAAGCATCCCAGGTCTCATTGATTGGCATGCTTAGCGGATTATAGACTCCGACGGCCTTGTTGGCAGTCTGGTTATTCGTCGTATCTGCGTCTCCGGTCAGAAC
The DNA here is from genome assembly GCA_022711455.1 of Candidatus Cloacimonadota bacterium. Lineage (GTDB taxonomy): Bacteria > Cloacimonadota > Cloacimonadia > Cloacimonadales > Cloacimonadaceae > PHBP01. The sequence goes on along the minus strand of JAKLEY010000008.1, from coordinate 11,609 downwards.
CACTTTCGCATAGATATTGTAGTCAGCTACAGTGGTAGGTGTCCAGTTGAGAGTATGCACGGCAGTTCCCAGGGGAGCCAGGGCGTCAGTTACGCTGATCGAAGTTAGCAGGGCACGTGTTTCGACAGAATGCAATTCAACGGTATATGCATTCTGGGCGGCAGTACCCATGTTAGCAACAGTTACTTGATAGCTGAACTGAGTGTTTACCACACCCTGGAAGGGTCCGGAGATTTGGGTTGCAGCCAGGTCATTGGTCAGCTGTACTTCAAGAGATACATCATCGAAGTACATCGCAGTGGTATTCGCAATGGATCTGATGGCGAAGAACTTCGTTCCATCGATCACACCCAGAGGCACTATATACTCCGCAAATGTGGTGGAAGTGACCGGTACATTCTGAATGGACACGAAGCTATTCTGATCGCCGGGGGTGGTCAGATAACCGACTTCCAGGATTCCGGTGGTGGCAGATGAGCCTCTGGCCCAGAACTTCAGCAGAGCGGGTGTGCTGCTGACACTTACTGGAGGCAGGGCACCCATCGCTCCGGGTATGGTTGTGGAACCGATTACATACATCGAACGCGTCGGGGAGTGGGAGTAAGAGCTGGAAATATAGTATGAACCAAGAGTTCCCAGCTTGCTCCAGCCCAAGGGCAGGGAAGAGGACGCGTCGAAGTTTTGGCTGTAGGGTAAGGTTGTGGCAGTGAAGGTATTGTTTACTATCCCTGCGGAATACAGGTAATATGCTCCATCCTGGCTCACGCTCCACGCTTTGTAATAGTAGGTGGTGAAGGTTTCCAGGCCGGTGTGCATATAAGTTCCTGCGGCTCCGTTAGAGAGGACAATTCCTCCGCCGGTGATGGTGTTCCCTGCCACATAGTTCACATTGGAGAGCGGTGTTCCCCACACGTTATCGAGGCTGTAGGCCAGGAGGACGTTGTTGGGAACGCCGTTCGCAGTGGTCACAACATTGATCTGGCTGTTGGACACTGCGCTCGGAACCACGCTAGCTGGGTTAGCCGGAGGCGCGCCGAGAGTCGTGACGCTGTTCACCAGCGGATCGGTGGTGAGGTAGAGGGGTGCGCCCGCGCCGGTGGTGTTGTAGGAGAACACAGTGTAGTAATAGAGGCTGCTGTTGTTCAGACCGGTGGAGCCGAATGTGAGGCTGGGTCCGATCTTGGCAACGGTTCCATTACCGATGATGCTTCCAACTGTATAGACCATTTCGTTCACGGGACCTGCTGTCAGCGGCAGCGCGGAAGCGACCACAAGGTAAGCCTCGGCAGGGGGCACGGCGGCATCAAAGCTGCCATTGACCGTGGTGGAGCCGGGGACCAGCACCAGGTTGGTGGGCTGAGCTGTGGGCATTACAGCGGGGGTGACAGCAGTGAAATTGCCTTCATCCGCACCGATATCGGTCGCGGTGCCGGTGCCGGAATAACCGGGGCTGTTCCAGCGGGGATTGCCGTCGATATCGGTGGGATACAGTGCAAGATACTGACCCTTGCTCTCTGCCCAGGAAGCGGGGGTGCTTTGGATATGCAGATCTGAGACGCTGGTGAATAAAGGATCACCAAAGACCGAGGCTGCGTCCTGTCCGGTGGCTGTGCGCCAGGCACTGAGAGAGCTAACATCCGCACCCAGATAACCCAGGATCCCTTGCGTTCCGGAGACGAAATAGTCGTTATTATTAATGGTTGTGAAGGCAGTATTGGCCGCGGCGGAGTAGATCGCATAGGCCTTCGACGTTGTGGTAGTGGCATTTACTATCTCGTTCTGGAAGATGTTGTTGATCAACGTGATATTGGCTGCCCCGCTGGGAATGTAGAGAGCGGCGCTGTAAGTTTGAGTCGATCTGGGGGCGTTACCGCTCAGATAGACGGAGTTGTAATAGAGGCCAACGTTACCTGTACTATTGAGCAATCTGATCCCGACTATAGAGTCGGAAGTGAAGTTATTCCATCCGTCACCGCTGAGTCCTGATATCATGTTGTTGGCAACAACAATGTTACTCGTCGCAGAAGTGTCGAGATCGATTCCTTTGCCACCGTAGCCGGTAGTCCCGGTATAAGTGATGCGGTCGATCACATTATTAATGATGCTGCCGTTGATGGAACCCGTGTAACAGTAGATACCTCTGGCATTGGATCCGACTTTCAGATTGACAATGGTATTTCCGCTAAGAGTGAAACCATCGCAATAATAGGTCCGGATTCCGATATTGCCGATCGAATTTGTGTCGGTCGTCCCATCACCGATTGTATTGCTTGATACGGTGAGGTTTTGGATGGGGTAGGTGGTGGAGGCGTAAGCATCGACGCCATAGTAGGCTTTGGTGATGATATTGTCAACCACGCTGATGTTACGCACGCCTTCGTTGATATCCACACCCATGCTGGTTGAAGCATTCGAGCCGGTGGAAATCAGGCAGTTCCGCACTGTGTTGTTTTCTGCGTAAGCGGATGATCTGCTATAACTTACAGCGACAGGGCTGGTCGTGGCTGTGTTCGAAATTGCCAGATACCTGCCGCTTCCGCCAAATCTACCATCAATCGTAACCCTGTCCGCGTCGTTGAAGCGGATCAGGCCATTGCTGGCAAGGCTTCCGCTGATAGTTTTCAGAACGGCTTCACTGGGTTTGATCGTGATGCTGTAGTTTCCGGAACCGGCTTCAGTAGTCTGATTGAGGGCGATGGCTCCGGTTTCGGTGAGGTCGGAACTAACGATGACGTTGATGTTACCTGTGATCACACCACTATTGAGGGTTTTAAACAATCCGGCAGGACCATCCTCGGTCAGGCTGGTATAGGTGTTTCCGGTTCCAACCAGGATGTCTCCGCTGTAGGATGGTGAGATCAGATAGGAATTGGGATTGACAGGATGAGTTGTGACGTTGTTTACGTCATCCGCCACTGCTCCGGCAGGCATTGAGCCAACGTTGGGGCGGGGTGCAGTATCCTGCGCGATCACGTAGTAGTAGACGGTGCTGCCCACTGCCAGTCCGGTAAGATCAGCAGCAAGGATGGTAAAATCCCACACGCTGTTCAGGGTGGTTCCGGAGACGTAGGTTCCGGGGTTTGAGAACCAATCACCGGCGGGCTCAAGCGTGTAATAGATCCTGGGAGAGAATTCTCCGCCTTCGATATCAACTCCTGTCGCATCGGTGATTACCACACCCGTCAGGCTACGGTCTCCGGTGGAGATAGTCTGGGTGAGAGGTGTGTAGCTGATAACTGGTGAGGCAAGATCCTGGGAAGTAAATTCACCTTCATTGGCACCCAGATCAGGAGCCAGGCCGGTTCCGGCATAGCCGGGATTGCCCTGGCGAATGGTGCCATACATATCTGTGGTGATCCCGGTGATATTGGCGCCTCCGCTCTCGACCTGGGTGGGGGTTGATTCCGAGATCCGCAGGTCATAGGGTGAGACCGAACTGCGGTAGAACAGATTTTCTTCTGTGTAGGAACCCTGTTCGATCGCGCCTGCGGCCGCCCGGTAATCCGCCAATGCAGGGTAGGCGGTGGTACTGAACAGACCAATCACATGGGTAGCATCGGGTGAACCGGCATAGTATAGATTGCGGTTGGTATCCGCACCAAACACTGTAAAGCCGGTTGTTGATTTGTGGATTACTGCTGTCAAACCCGTCCCGCGCGGTGTGCTGCGGTTGACGAAGATATTGTTGCGGAGGTCAATCAAACCACCGGTAGAAGAGGATGTGTAGAGACAGGCAGTGCCGAAGTTCGTGGCAGTGGATGACGCATCCAGCAGTAGGCTGTTGTAGTATATCTTGTGCGAAGTGCCACCTGTCACACTGATTCCACGGACTTGAGGAGCTGTTGTACCCCCGGTGTTGCGCAGATCGTAGATCATGTTGTTGTAGACAGTGGTGGTGGCAGAGGAAAGGTACATACCGGCCACCACACCTGCTCCGGTGCCGCTGTACCGCAGGTTGTAGATCTTGTTGTTATAGATGTTGTGGGTGGTACCACCGATGACATACATACCGTATAGGCTGGTGCTTCCGGACTGGACGTCATAAACGAGGTTATCGTTGAATTGATGATTTCCGGTAGTTATGTAAGCTCCGTACACAGACCCTGTTCCGCTATTTGAGATACCGTGAATGCTGTTGTTGGACCAGATAGTGTTGTTACCGGTCGCGTACATCCCGTACCAGGTTGATGAGCCGGTGTTATACAGGTTGGTCACTTCGTTGTTGGCCCAGGTGGTCACGCCACTGGAGTTGTACAACGCGTAAACGGTGCTGCTGGTATAACCACCGCTGATGGTGTTGTGATGCACGTTATAGGTGGACGCCGATCCAAACACATATATACCGTAATATGATGTCGTTCCACTGGCATAGAAGCCAACATTGTTATACTGGATGGTGGTGTTTAGGGCATAACCCATATACACCCCATAGTTCCTGATCCCGGTCAGGGTATTTCCCTGCACGTTCAGGCTCTGGGCTTCGCTGCCCGCAGTGGAACTGCCGGTGAGATAGATGCCATTATAGGGGTTGACGACAGTATTGTTCAACACGGTCAAATAGCTATTGGGATTATCAGCAATACCAAGCGAGTAAATCCCGTAGTTGGTGGAAGAGCCATAGGGAACGGTGATCTGGCTATTCTTGATGGTGTTGTTTTGAGCACCGTTGGCGAGCCAGTAGCCGTAGATCAGGGTATTGGGCCCGGTCACGTCGATATTATCGAAAGTGACCCAGTCGGCACCGTCGAGCTTGAACCCGAAAGTCCCGGTTCCCCCGGCGGGGGTGACGACAGGATTGGCTCCTGTGGCAGCCTGGAACTTAATCTGGTTGCCTGAGGTGCCGGAAACGGTGATCGCGGGAGGATTCTCGTTGTATGTGCCGTCTCTGACCTCAAAGATGACTCCGCCTGCACCGACTCCGGCTGCATTCAGCGCATTGATTGCTGCAGTAAAAGTGGCGTAAGTGGGGCTGGTGCCGCCGATAGTCTTGGTCCCTGTCAAAGGCGGATCGGAGGTCGTGAACGCCCAAGGGTCTGCCTGAGTTGTGTTGTAGCCCCCTGCATTATTATAGGGTTCAACCTTCCAATAATATTGTGTGCTAAAGGGCATGTCTCCAGGGGGATCCCAGGATGTGACATAACCGATATCTCCTACTACAGCAGGGGGATTGGTGGTGCCAAAATAGAGCTTGAAACTCTCAGTCCAGCCTCCGCCATCGGCCCAGTTCAAAGTTGAGTTTGGTAACACACCTGTTGCCGCATTGAGGGGGGATACCGCGGTAGGCAGATTTGGATAGGTGGTGGGAGCGGGGGGGGTGAAGGTGTATTTTTTCCCCGTCAAATATGGTACATGAGTAGCGGCGATAGACGTATATTCCGCTGAGGAACTCACGGTTGCAGTTGGAGTAGCAGGCGTGACACTCACGTAGTTTGTTGTGCCTGCTGCAGAAATTCCACATGATGCAGTTGCAGATGTGCCTGGTGCACTTCCCATTGTACCATAATGGAACTCAACTACGTTTGTGCCTTCATATAACCAAATCTGAAAATTAACAAGGTTTACAGGTGAAGCGCTATAGTACCACTTCATATTTTTGTAGTCGACTTTTAATATTCTGGAGCCAATTGCGCCAGTCAACTCGTAAAACACGCCTGAGTCTGTGTCATTAGTTTTTAGATCGTCCCAAAGAGCCCCGATAAATAAAGGATTTGTCGCTAAAGCATTTGAGGCATAAGAAGATGTGATGGTAGTATTTAACGATATAAATCCATTTGTACTTGCTTTAAAAGACGTATACCTTATCCCGTCAAGACTAAATACAAACCCAATATCTGTTGCAGCAGATACAGCATCGTCTATGGCTGTACCATGCAATTGTATAGGGGAGGATAAAGCGGCTAAAGTCGTAGTATTCTGGGCAAAGGTATAACTTGACATAGCCGCAAAGCTGAAGCTGGCGAGATGTACCAGCATAATCATCAGTAATATTCTTTTCATGTTTACTCCTTAAAGTAAATAGAAACTTAGGTTTATTTATGAGTTAGGGTCAAATCGACCTGCTCATTGATTTGATCTTGAGGGGTTAATAGGGCATGGAGAAGGGCTGCAGAGGGTTTTCCGGATTCTGGTGATAATGTGCGACGATTATTCATAAAAATCCCGGGGGAAGCCTGGACGCAGTGATTCTCCGCATTATAATCTGATTGTTTTTTGCATGTTAGGCTGTGGAATGTGCTCAAAAAGAGCCTATCAGGGGCGGGGACAGACAAATCCTGGATATCGCAAAAAGCGAAAAAAAGATCCATCAAAGCTCCTTGTCTCAGCATCACTGAGGCTTTGGCTCGGTTCTAAACACTCAAATTCGCAATGGCTTATCCCTTGCGAGCATAAATAAAGTGCCGACGCAAACCCTTAACAGAATCTTCCGATAAGCTATTCTTGAAAGTGGGCAGGAGATGTCAAGATAAAAATTGGGTTCAGATTATCGTTTTAACGTTTTAACGTTTTAGCGTTTTAACGTGGTGACGTGTAGAGCAGCATGCCGATGCTGCTGAGGGGTTGACGTGCTGCGATAGAACGCAGATCACGGGATTGACCGGATCGGCAGGATTCTTTTGGATAACACGAATCTCCACGAATCAGCACGAAAACACAAATTGTCCCGGAGGGACTTCACGTTGTTAGCGCCGGGTTTGAACCCGGCGGTAGGGGATACGACCTATTCCCAAAGTCCCTCTGGGGACGGCACATCACTAAGATAACAGGCCACTTCACAAGAACGGGAAAAATCGGATTTCCATGGACTGTTGTAGAGCATGGTGGAGATATGTCGTCCCGCCGGGACTTAGGTATCAGGTCGAACCTAACACCGCCGGGTTCAAACCCGGCGCTAATAACGTGGCGTCCCCTCGGGACTCGTCAAAACGTTAAAACGTTAAAACGATAAACGTTAAAACGCTAAATCGCTAAAACGCTACAACGCTAAAACGTTAAAACGATAAAACGTTAAAACGGCGCTACGGCGAGCGCCCGTACATCAGGCGCTGGGACAAATATAAAAAAAAGCAGCAGGTTTGGGCCTGCTGCTTGGGTTAGGAGTTGCGGGTTTTAGACGGCTTCGTCGTCGTTCAGGACATCTCCGAAGAGCAGCGTGATCGCTTTGCCAAGGGCGAATTCATAGAGGTACTGCTCTTCAGCCTCGGTGAGGTAGGGGATGTTGATCAGGGCGTTCAGGAAGTGAGCCAGTTCTTTGATGAGGGCTTTGTCGATGGTGCTTTCCATGTTTTGATCTCCTTTAGATATGTGCGATGAGGGCATCGAATCCGGTGACGGCGGGCAGGAGCCCGGCATCGACCGCGCCTTTGATGGTGAGGAAGGGAGCCACCAGGGTCTCCAGATCGCCGAAGGCAAGGGTGTCCAGATCCACGTTGGGGGCAGCGAAATCCCGGTAGGCATAGAGCAGCTTCATGAAGAGGGCATAGGAACTGGGCGGGAGCTCGGTCTTGCCGACGTACTCCTTGCCATATTTATGGGTGTAGGTCTTCAGGTCTGCCTTCCAGGCTGAGGAGGCCTCGGCATAGAGGTCGGAGAGGTTCTTGGCAATGGTGCCGAGGGCGGTCTGCTGGGGGGTGACCAGGGGCTGCACCCACTGGCGTCCGATGCAGAGATTGCCATCGCGAAAATTGCCGTAGGTCATTCCGTTGAGAGTGCCGGAGTAGGTTCCGATGTTGTACTTGAATGTGACTTTCATTTGTGTGTTCTCCTGTTCTGTTGTTGGTGGGCTTGATCTTCCGGAAAATAGCCTTCACTTATCCGGGGTGGACAGGAGAGTGGACAGTAGTCAGTAGATTTAAGATTTAAGATTTAAGATTTAAGCTGCACTGTGAATAGTGGGTGCGACATCCTGTCGCACAACGCATCCCGCTCGGAACAGACTCTGATAATATGAATTTATACGAATCAACAGGATAAAAGGCCACGGAAAAGCGCGGAAAAAAAGGATTTCACGGATCGACTTTTTCCCAAAGATTAATGGATTTTAGGATTTGAATAGAATAGGGATGAAGAGGATGAACAGGATTGTTGGGATTAACAGATTAGCGGATTAGCAAATTAGGGGGCGCGTGGCCTAATTTACTAATCTGCTAATCTGTTAATCTGGGGGATCGGCGCTACGGCGAGCGCCTGTACACAAACAAAAAGCGCCGATCCGAGGACCGGCGCTGTCACTATTAACTCATTAACCTATTAACTATTAACCTATCAATCTATTTCATCAGGACCATTTTACGGGTCGAGTTGAATTTACCGGCTTGCATTTTGTAGAAGTATACTCCGCTGGAGATGCTTCTGCCGTTGTCGTCTTTGCCATCAAAGGCGACCGAGTGAGTTCCGGAAGCCTGAGTTTGCTTGACGAGGCTGCGGACGAGCTGACCTTTTTGGTTATAAATATCCAATTGCACGGGGCAGTTTTCTTTCAAGCTGTAGCGAATGGTGGTGCTGGGGTTGAAGGGGTTGGGGTAGTTCGCAAAGAGCTCTGTGGAGAGCGCCGGACTTCCCGGATCTTCATTCGGAGTTGCCTGATAGATGTTTCCGCTGCGGTTCCAATTGCCCAGATAGCATGCCCAGTCTATGGATTGAGCCGGGCGTTTGACGTCGATCACATAATAGAAGGTGTTATCGGGCATCACGATGTCGAAATCACCGTCATTGTCGATGTCACCCAGAGCGGCGGAGACTTTGATGTTTCCGGCAAGGGTGTAAGGGAAATTGGGGGATTCGGTGCCGTCTTTGCGGATGGAATGGACTTTGGCGTTGGTGTCTCCAAAGATGATGCCCGCCATGCTGTTGCCGTCAAAATGAGCCACCACGGGGCTGCATTCCACCGCAGTGCCGATATTGATGGGCATATTGGGGAGATTGGTGCCATCGGCATTCATGACATAGACCTGACCGGGAGCCGTGATCACGATCAGTTCCTTGCTGCCGTTACCATCGACGTCGGCAACCACAGGGCTGGTCTTGATCTGTTGACCGATGTTCTTTTGGAAGAGGAAGCTGCCGTCGTGATTGAGGGCGTAGAAATAACCCGCGGTGCTGCTGGTGATCAGGATCTCGGGGAAGGCATCGGCATCGATGTTGGCGATCGCCATACCGTTTTGAGAGCCCCCGGAGAGGGAGACGGGGAAGTTGGCTATATTCTGTCCGGTGAGCGGATTGATCGCATGCAGCAGACCGCTGAGCGTCACCACAAGGATCTCCATGGTGCCGTCATTGGTGAGATCGGCAATGGCAACGGGTGCTAAAACCGCGCCACCGGTGGTCATCGGGAAATTCGCAAGATTGGAGCCGTCGGCGTTGAAGACGTTCACGGTGCTGTTTTGGGCAACGCTAATCACTTTGGTGCCCAGGCTGGGGCTGAGCTTCGCGATCACGGGACCGCTGCGCAGGGTACCCCCGCCGTTGCGGGACCAAACCTGCTGGCCTTGTTGATTGACTACGATCACGTTTCCGGCTTGGGTGCTGGCCGCGAAATCCCAGCTGGTGTCGCTGTTGATATTTCCCAGGGCGATCGAACCTACGATGGGAGAGGTCCCCACATAGGGGAAGCCGGGAAGCTGGGTGGTGCCGTTGGGTTTGAGGGCATGGATCTTGCCGGTCTGGTCTCCAAAGACAGTCTCCAGATCAGGATTGGCATCCAGGTTGTAAAGAACGGGGGAGGAGGGAGCTGCTCCGGAAAGATTGAAAGGCCAGCCTGCCTGGATCAGGGAAAGCGAGACTGTGAAGGGAAGAGTGCGGGCATAGGGGAATTCCGCTCCGGCATTGGCTGTGATATACAGTTCAAAGGGGATCGGTTCGCTGGGCAGGGTGCTCACCGTGGTGAACTTGAAGGGTGAATTGTTGTTCCACATGGAGGACCCGGCCGTGAGATTGCCAAAGGTAGCAACGGAATCCGCAATGCTGACGCCAGGATATGTGCAGCGCAGCTTGGCAGTCACTCCTGTGGCATTCATCCAGGCCAGACCTGTGAAGGGATCCAGATAGTTATTCAGAGCGACTTTCAGCTGGATCTGTTCACCCGGATTGGGGACGCCGTCTCCATCGCCCTGCAGCTCGGTGATCTGCTTGTCTTCGAGAGTAATATAGGGGATCCGGTCATACATGGTGGCAGCGAAGGCGTTGACTCTGCCGCTGCCGAGCTTGCCCACATAGTTCGGATTGAGGTCATAAATGTAATCAGCGGTATCCATCAAGCGTTGACGCAATTGGACCGCGGTGAGGTTGGGATGCACGGATTTGACGAGACCTGCCACGCCTGCCACGATGGGAGAGGCCATGGAAGTGCCATCATAAGCGTCATAGCCGTTGTTGGCAATAATTGTGCTCATGATGCCTTCGCCGGGTGCCATGATATCGATGGGAGCTCCAAAATCGGAGAAGCTGGCCTTGAGATCGGACTGCCCGGAAGCAGCAACGCAGAGGGCCTGTGTGCAATCCGCCGGATAATCCTGATAAGAAGCGGTGTGTTCGGTGTTGTCATTACCTGCAGCGGTCACCACCAAACATCCCAAGGCGGTCACATAGTTCACGATCTGATTGGGATAAGCGCCGGTGCCGGGTCCGCCCCAGCTGGCGTTAACGATGTCCGCGCCGATCTCGGCAGCGTACTTCAATTGGTCATAACCGGCGGAGATACCGGTGGAATTCTGAGTGTTGGAAGCGCCTTTGCAGGAGAGGATCGAGGCGATCGGAGAGGTACCGGAAACTCCGATTCCGTTGCTGCCGACAGCAGCGGCGCAACCTGCGACGTGAGTCCCGTGGTCATTGGCTGTCCAGTTCTGATAGGGGTTGTTATCATTGGAAAAGAAGTCCCAGCCCACGAGGTCGTCGACCTTGTTTCCGCCTTCACCGGCATCGGTTCCGTTTCCACCCGTGTAGGTGCCGGCATCCCAGTTGATGGTCATGCCGGGAGATTCGGCAGGGTTGACCCAGATGTTGGCACGCAGATCCGGATGATTCCATTTGACGCCTGAATCCGCGATTGCGATCAGGACTTCATGGCTGCCCAGAGTGTAATCCCAGGCTTCAAAGCTGCGCACCCGGAGGTGAGCATATTGCTGGGCGATCATGGGGTCGTTGGGCACATATTTGGCACGGTTGATGGTCTCAAACTCGGCATAGTGCAGGCTCGGGTCCTTGGAGAGGGCTGTTTGAGCCGCGTTCATATCTTCATCACTTGCCAAAGTGATACGGTATATATTTTGGATATACATCCCGTTATCGTTCCACTGTGGTTGCTTGACATAGCTGTACATTTGTTCCAGACCGGTGATCCGGAATTCACGCGCGAGCTGATCGAAGCCGGGAAGCCCGGTGCGGACCACTCCGTTTTCGACAGTAAAATTCAATCTGCCCTCGCTGTTGCCGATCGCGTCCTTGGTGAAACACCCGATCAGGGTGCGGGAATAGAAGTAATCGGGGTCAAAATCGAGAGCTGATAAGATGCCGATACTGAGTATCAGCAGCATAAAGATCATCAGGTTCTTCATGGGTACCTCATTATTGGAACTTTGTTTTTTTTCACGTTAATCTGAGCTTGCATTATAGTC
>JAKLEY010000079.1 GCA_022711455.1 Candidatus Cloacimonadota bacterium | reverse complement strand
GGTGACTCCGGCATTGTAGGCATAGTTAAGAGCCGCATCACAAGCGGGATAATCCCCTTCCTCCGCGTTGTTTTCGGCACCCAGACTGAGGCTGATCACGTCCGCGTTGTTATCCGCGGCGTGGGTGATGGCATTGGTAATAGCTGTAAAAGTGAGGTCTCCGGAATTGTTCATCGCCTTGACCGGCATGATCTTGCAGCCTCCGGCAACTCCTGCAACCCCGATCCCGTTGTTGGTCTCACCCGCTGCCACTCCCGCGCATTGGGAACCATGTCCGTTGGTGTCCATGGGATCGGCATCGTTGGAACCGTAGTCATAACCGGGAACGCAGTTGTCGTTGAGATCCGAGTGATTGTAATTTACTCCGCTGTCTATGATCGCGATGATCACATTGGGGGAGCCGAAACCGGAGCTCTGATCCCAAGCCTGAGGGGCGTTGCTGTCAAATCCTGCTCCTCCGCCTCCGGGTCCCTGTCCGGTGTTGTTATGACCCCAGTTCTGGTTGTAGTAGGGATCGTTGGGCGTGATCTGAGGATAGGCCAGCAGTTCAAAAGAAGCGTTTTCTATATAGGGACTGGATTTGAAGATCGCAAGGGCTTTTTCCGCGCTCAGTCTGCCATCAAGACGGATCAGGAACCATCTGTCAAATCCGGTTTTGGCTTCCCAAACACGATCGTTCACCCTGCGGTGGGCTCTGATGATTGCAGTGCCTCCGGCTTGATGCAGCAAGGCATCCAGCTCTTCGTGCCCAAAAGCGGTGGCTTCACCATATAAGGCAGTGGGGAGTTCAAGCCCCCTGCTCACTTCAGAAGTGAGCTGAATCTTGATCTGATCAGACAGATAGGCAGGACGTCCGGCTGCTGATCCGGCTTGAGGCAGAAGAGCCTGAAGGCTGAAAATAAGAACAAGTATGATCGCTGAGCCCAGAATTCGCTTCATTATCATTACTCCAGATGTTATTTAATTTGATACGATGCAATACTTATTCCATATTACAGGTCTATGTGTGTTTTGTTAAGTGATGAGTTATGAGTGATGAGTGATGGGTGCTGACGCTCAATTCGGGGTTTAGTGACGAGTGAAGGGAATCTTCAGGTCTCTGTATTTCTCTGTGTTGAAAATCTCTCTGTTTATCTCTGTTTATCTCTGCCTCAAAATTCTCTCCGTGTCTCCGTGCCTCTGTGTCTCTGTGTTTAAATTACAATCCTGCAAGCACTAAGGAGGAATTCGATAATTTTAGAGTAGAATTCTCTTGACAGGATAAGTCGATAAATAAATATTGATTTCAGGCTGAGCAAGGCCATCAAGACAAGGAGAAATTATGAACGCGATCCCGATTTTGACCCTAAAGAGATTGCCGGTATATCTGGATCTCTTATACAAGTATCAGAGGGCCGGAATGAAGACTGTATCGGCCACCAGGATAGCTGACAGCACAGATGTGCACATGACTCAGGTGCGCAAAGATCTTGCCTTTACGGGTGTGGTTGGAATTCCCAAGGTTGGTCACCGGATCACGGAATTGATCTCAGCCATCGAGCAATGTTTGAATTGGAACGATGTTTCTTCTTGTTTTTTAGTAGGAGTGGGTCATCTGGGCAAGGCTTTGTTGGGTTACAGCGAACTCTCCCGCAAGGGTTTGCGGATCATAGCAGCCTTTGATCTGCATCCTGAAACCACCGGGGAATACCTGCATGGAGTCCCTATCTATGGCATGGAGAAAATGCCCAATCTGCTATCCCGTTTGCATGTGCATATCGGGATCCTCTGCACTCCTTCAGAAGCGGCACAGGAAGTTGCAGAACAGATGCTGGCAGGGGGAGTGATCGCAATCTGGAATTTTACTCCGGTCAAGCTCGATCTTCCTGAAGACGTCATTATTGAGAATATCGACATGAGTTCCTCCCTGGCTGTGCTTTCGCGCCGGGTTGCAGAGCGCATGATGCGAAAAACGAGCTAAGGTTCCGCATATAGGATCTTTATAGCGGACTAATCCATTTATCAAACGCGTTATTACCGAACTATCCACAGTTACGTCTGAATTAATCAAAAAAAATAGATACAGGAGTTAACATGAGTGCGACTTACGCAGCAGCACACAGCTTTAACAAGGTGATGGAGATTCTGGATCGCTTTGAACGCAGTGAGACCAAGATCATTCCTATCCTGCAAGCGGTTCAGGAAGAATACCGCTATCTGCCGCAAGAGGTTATGACCTTTATCGCAACCTCGTTGGGTGTGTCCCCGGCTCGTTTATACGGGGTGGCAACTTTCTACAGTCATTTTTCGCTGGAGCCCAAAGGCAAACATATCATCAAAATGTGCGATGGCACAGCCTGTCACGTAAGGGGTTCGTCAGCAGTGATCGATGCAATCCGCAAACGCTTGAATCTGACCGCAAAGAAGATCACTACCGACGATATGATGTATACTTTTGAGACTGTATCCTGTCTGGGAGCCTGTGGATTGGCTCCGGTTCTGGTGGTAGATGATGCCATTCACGGACAGGTGACTCCGGAGCAGGCTCTGGATGCGATCGAAAAAATTGAAGCGGAGGAGAGGGAAAATGCCTGATCTGAACAAGATTCGTGAATCCTATAATGCTGCCCGTGAACTGTGTAAGAAGCGGGTTGTGGTCTGTGCGGGAACCGGTTGCATTGCAAACGGATCACTGCAAGTTTTTGAAAGCCTGAAAAATGCGGTCGCTCTGCGTGGACTGGAGATCACGGTGTCTCTCAAATCCGATGATACGTCAGCTCATAAAGCTCACGATGTCTATATGATCGGTAGCGGATGCCAGGGTTTCTGTCAGGTGGGTCCTCTGGTCACCATCGAACCTGCCGGGATCCTCTATGGACACGTCAAGCCCGAAGACATTGAAGAGATAGTGGAAAAATCAATAATCAATGATGACTTGATCGAGCGCCTGCTTTATCACGATCCCGTTTCCGGAAAGGCCTACAAGGGTAATGCCGAGATCCCCTTTTACACGCGTCAGAGCAGAACCGGCCTCAAAGAATGCGGGCATGTCGATCCCGAGAACATCAGTGAATACATCGCTCACGGTGGTTACTTTTCAGCAGAAGCTGCCTACACCCGATACAGTTCGCAAGACTTGTGCAAGCTGTATAAAGAGAGTGGTTTGCGTGGACGTGGTGGCGGTGGGTTCTCCACCGGACTGAAATGGGAGTTTGCCCTCAAAGAAGACAACGAGAAAAAATACGTGGTTTGCAACGGGGACGAGGGTGATCCGGGTGCTTTCATGGATCGTTCGATCCTGGAAGGCAATCCCCACAGCGTGATCGAAGGCATGATGATAGCTGCCCGCGCGATCGGTGCCGATGAAGGCTATGTCTATGTCCGCATGGAGTATCCGCTGGCTTGCACCCGCATCCGCAAGGCCATTCAGGTTGCTGAAGATTGTGGCATCCTGGGTGATGATATCTTTGGCAGTGGCAAGAAATTCCGCATCAATGTGATGGAAGGTGCCGGAGCCTTTGTCTGCGGAGAAGAAACAGCGCTGCTGTCCTCGATCGAGGGCAAGCGCGGAATGCCCAATCCCAAACCGCCTTTCCCTGCCCAGAAAGGACTCTTTGGTAAACCAACCGTGATCAACAACGTGGAAACTCTGGCCCTTGTTCCGGTGGTTATGCAACAGGGTGTCGATAAATTTAGGAGCCTGGGAACCCCGAAATCTCCCGGCACCAAAACCTTTGCCCTCACGGGACACGTGGCCAATACCGGGCTGATCGAAGTTCCCTTCGGAACCACCATCCGGGAGATCGTTTTCGAGATCGGAGGCGGAGTTCTGGATAAAGACGGCAAGATCAACAACGATGCCTTCAAAGCCGTGCAGATAGGCGGACCCAGCGGTGGCTGCCTCACGCGTGAACATCTGGATATTCCTCTGGATTTTGATTCTCTGGGAGCGATCGGAGCCATGGTTGGTTCCGGTGGCATGGTGGTGATGAACGACAGCACCTGCATGGTGGAGACCGCGCGTTACTTCATGACCTTTACCCAGCACGAGTCTTGTGGTAAATGTGTTCCCTGCCGGGAAGGCACGCGTCAGATGCTGGAAATGCTGGAAGATGTGGTGAACGGAGACGGCACGGAAGAGACTCTGGAACTCCTGCAGGAAGCCGGGGAAGCGGTGAAGATCACTTCCCTTTGCGGACTGGGCAAATCCGCCCCCAATCCGGTGCTCTCGACTCTGCGTTATTTCCGGGATGAATATGAGGCACACGTCAAGGCAAAATACTGTCCCACCAGAGCTTGCAAGGCACTTACTCCCATCTCCATCGATCCGCAAACCTGCAGGGGTTGCACTCTCTGCAAACGCGTCTGTCCCGTTGGAGCCATCAGTGGCGAAGTCAAACAAGCTCACGTGATCGATCCGCTCGTCTGCATCAAATGCGGGGCTTGCGTCAGCACCTGCAAATTCAAGGCAATCAGCTAAGTAAAGGGAGATGAACATGGAAAAGTATATATATATAAATGACCGTCCCGTGCTTTGGGAAGATGAAAAGAACATTCTGGCTCTGGCGCGCAAAGCTCACATTGAGATCCCCACCTTCTGCTACCACAGCGAGCTCAGTCTTTACGGGGCTTGCAGGCTCTGCATGGTGGAAGTCGAAGGCAGAGGCCTGGTCACGTCCTGCTCCACTGAACCTTTTGAGGGGATGAGGATCAAGACCCATACCCGGCAGATCCTCAAACTCAGAAAGACTATCGTGGAAATGCTGCTGGCAAATCATGATCAGGAATGTCCCAAATGCAGCCGCGCGGATGATTGCAAGCTGCGTGACGTCTCCAACCGCCTCGGCATAGATAAAGTCCGTTTCCGCAAGACCCGTGAGCGCAAACCCAAAGACCTGGGTAGCGAATGTCTGGTTCGAGATCCCAATAAATGCGTGCTCTGCGGAGATTGTGTCCGCTTTTGCGACGAGATCCAGGGGATCGGAGCCATAGATTTTGCGGCCCGGGGACAGAACGTGAATGTCGCTGCAGCCTATGGCAAGAGCCTGGCACAGGTGGATTGCGTGAACTGCGGTCAATGCGCGGCTGTCTGCCCAACCGGTGCGATCGTGGTCAAGAGCCACATTCCTCAGGTTTGGGATGCCATTCACTCCGGCGAGAAGTATGTCGTGGCCCAGATCGCGCCAGCGGTTCGGGTTGCCTTGGGTGAGATGTTCAAGCTCCCTTCCGGAGAGCTGGCAACCGGAAAAATGATCGCTGCCCTGCGGATCCTGGGTTTTAAAAAAGTATTTGACACAGCCTTTTCCGCTGATCTGACCGTGGTTGAAGAAGCCAATGAGTTTGTCAGCCGTAAAAGCAAGGGTGAGAAACTCCCGATCTTTACCTCCTGCTGTCCGGCTTGGGTCAAATATGCCGAGCAGAGCTATCCTCAGCTTCTGGGCAATCTTTCCAGCTGCAGAAGTCCTCAACAGATGTTTGGCGCAATCGCCAAGGAACGTCTGCCTCAGCAACTGGGTGTGGAAAAGGAGAAGCTATATGTGGTCTCCATCATGCCCTGCACCGCCAAGAAATATGAATGCAAGCGTCCGGAATTCAGTCATGACGGCATTGCGGATGTGGATGTAGTGCTCACCACCCAGGAATTGGGACGCATGATCAAGGAAGCCGGGATCGATCTGAATGATCTGGAACCGGAATCAATGGATCTCCCGATGGGCTTTGCCACCGGTGCCGGAGTCATCTTTGGCAACAGCGGTGGAGTTAGCGAAGCTGTGCTGCGTTATGCCGCCGATAAATTCGACATTCCCGTTCCGGAAAACATAGTGCTGCAGGAAGTCCGGGGTTCATCCGGTCTGCGTGAAGCCAGCCTTGCAGACGGTAATCTGAAGATGGCAGTCGTGCACGGACTGAAGAACGCTCAGATCCTCTGCGACAAGATCGTGAGCGGAGAAGCCGAGTATGACATCGTGGAAGTGATGGCATGCCCGGGAGGTTGCACCGGAGGAGCCGGGCAGCCCATAGTGCACAACAAGGCTCAACGCAAGGCAAGAACAACCTCGCTCTATCATGCCGATAAAACCATGCCTCTGCACAGAGCCCAGGACAACCCCTTTATCAACGAACTCTATGAGACTCTTCTGGAAAAGCCGAACAGTCATCAGGCCCACGAACTCTTGCACACGGCATACAAGCATCGCAAGCGTATCGACGATGATGAGCTTTCCCTATCCGGAGCAGGCGCCGAAGACAGATGCAAGGTTCGTGTTTGCGTGGGCACTTCCTGCTATCTACGGGGTTCTCAGGACATCTTGGCCAAGACCCTCCAAATGGTGGAAGAGAACGCCTGGGGCAAGCATTTTGACATCGGGGCAACCTTTTGCAGTGAAACCTGTGATAAGGGACCGACCATCAGTATAGGAGACCAAACCATCCACCATGCCACTCTGCCTCAGATCAGGGAAATGATCAGCAAGGCAGCCGGCACGAGGGAATGATGAAGACGATCCTGATCTGCATGGGAAGCTCCTGTTTTGCACGCGAAAACCGGGAAAACCTGAGGGTCATTGAAGAATACCTCAGAAACAAAGGCCTCAGTGAGAGCGTGCATATCGAGGGTTCGCTCTGCATGGGTGAATGCTCCCGCGGACCGAACGTCACCATCAACGGAACGCCTTATCATGAAATTCACTCTGATGAACTGAAAGCCATATTGGATAAGGAATTGCTACAGTTATGAACAAACCGATCTACACCGAAAAGACTGAGTGTCAGGATTGCTACAAATGCGTGCGCGGTTGCCCGGTGAAGGCTATCCGCGTGGTGGATGGCAGCGCTCAGGTCATTCCTGAAGCCTGCATTCTGTGCGGACACTGCACCGAGGTCTGTCCCGTTGGGGCCAAGAAGATACGTAACGATCTGGGTGTTGCCATCAAGCTGCTGAAGACCAAGAGCAAGGTCTTTGCTTCGCTGGCACCCTCTTTCCGCACGGAATTCAGCGGCATCACACAGGAGAAACTGATCGCGGCACTCCTCGAATTGGGCTTTTACGGTGTATCGGAAACAGCCTTGGGGGCGCAGGCAGTTTCGGCTGCCTGCGCTGACCTGCTGAACCACGATGGCAACCGGATCCACATCTCTTCAGCCTGCCCCAGCGTGGTTCATCTCATCGAACAGTATTATCCGCATCTGGTGAAGCATATCACTCCTGTGATCTCTCCTCTGCAGGCACACAGCAAACAGCTGAAAAGCCTCTATGGAGAAGATACCGGAGTGGTTTTCATCGGACCCTGCGTGGCCAAAAAGAACGAAGCGAACGACAATTTTGATGTGGCGCTCACCTTTGCCGATCTCAGACGCTGGTTCAATCTCAGCAGCATAGACTGGACCGTTCTTCCCGGAGATAAGAGCTTTCTGCCACATCCTGCGGCTGAAGGAGGTTTGTATCCCATAGACGGAGGAATGGTGGATGGGATCAAATGCTGCAATCCCCCGGCAAATACCCTGTTCATGAGCTTTTCAGGAGTTCAGGAACTGGTGGAAGCCCTGGATGAGCTGGAGCGAAATCCGGTGGACAGACCTGTCTTCATTGAAGCTCTGGCTTGCATTGGAGGTTGTGTGAACGGTCCCGGGGTCACCAAACGCGGTTCTACCGTCCAAAAACGCTACCGGGTTCAGCTGGAGACTCCCACTCCATCCGCAAAGAATCATGCCACAGATCTCGATCTGGGCGCGACCTACAAAAGCAGAGAGATCGTGCGCCAACAATACAGCAAGGCTGAAATCGCCACGGCACTGCTCAAAATCGGTAAGAAGAGGGGAGAGGATGAGCTCAATTGTGGTGGTTGCGGCTATGACACCTGTCAGGATTTTGCTGCTGCTCTGATCGAGAACAAAGCTGAGCCAGCGATGTGCGTTTCTTACTTGCGCAAACTGGCTCAAAACAAGGCTGCGGCATTGATCAAAGCAATGCCCTCTGGAGTGGTGATCGTGGATGAGAACCTCCGCATCATCGAATCCAACAAACCTTTTGTCAATATCATCGGTGGAGACGCTGCCATCGTTTCCGAAGCCGATCCCGATCTTGAAGGCGCCTATCTGGAACGCCTGATCCCTTTTCACGATCTCTTTGCCAAAGCCATTGAGGAAGGCACAGAGGTTCAGATCCAGGATATCCGTTTTAACGGCAAGATCATCCGTCTCACTCTCTTTTCCATCCAGAAACATCAGGTGGTGGGCGGAGTGCTGCAGGATATCACAGAGCCGGTGATCCAAAGGGAGCAGATCATCGAAAAGACTCAGGAAGTGATGCGCAAAAACCTCACCACCGTGCAGCAGATAGCCTTCCTCCTGGGAGAAAACGCTGCCGACAGCGAAGTGCTGCTCTCATCGATCGTGCAAAGCTTTTCGACCAAGGAATAAGTGATGGCCGAATACTTCCTCGAAGCCGATTACTATCAGATCTGTAAACACGGATACCAATCCTGTGGCGACAGCTTCCACAGCATCAAAACCGGAGACCGTATTGTCTGCGTGTTGGCAGACGGACTGGGCAGCGGCATCAAAGCCAGTGTGCTGGCAACGCTTACCACAACCATGGCAGCAGGTTTCATCTCCTCAAACATGAATATCAAACATGCGGCAGAAGTGATCCTGGAAACACTCCCCGTTTGTTCATACCGGCATATAGGCTACAGCACCTTCACCATCATCGATGCCGGTTTGGATGGCAAGGTGAGAATCATCGAACACGACAACCCACCCTACGCTTTGATCCGGGATGGACAAGTGCTGCAGGTCCAAAAACAGGAGATCCCCATCAAGAGCTTTCGTAAGAGCCATTTATACTATTCAGAGCTGGAACTGCAACCGGAAGACAGGATCCTTTATTACTCGGATGGAGTCAGCCAATCCGGAATGGGTCTGCCTCATCTGCCTCTGGGCTGGCAGGAAAAACGGGTGGAAATGTATCTCCAGTCCTTACTGCAGACCAATCCAAGGATTTCTGCCGGAGAGCTGACCAAGAACGTGGCTCAGAAAGCCAGAGAAAACGATGCCAATAAAGCAGCAGACGACATCACCTGCGCGGCTCTCTATTTGCGCAATCCCAGGCGCACCGTCGTTTTCACCGGACCTCCCTATAAAAAAGAACACGATCAGGTGCTGGCTCAGATGGCCAAAGAATTTAACGGCAGAAAAGTGATCTGCGGAGGAACCACTTCAGCGATCCTGGCGAGGGAACTCGGTCTCAGGATCAAAGTCAATCTCAAAGAGATCAAACACAATCAAGAAGTCCCACCCACTGCCACTCTGGAGGGTTTTGACCTGGTTACGGAAGGCACCATCACCCTCTCCCGCTGTCTGAAAGCACTGGAAGAAGACGCCAATCCGGATACCATGCCTGATAATGGAGTCAAACGCCTGCTGAAGACACTGCTGGATAGCGATATCATCGACTTTGTGGTGGGCACCAAGATCAACGACGCACATCAGGATCCCGCCCTGCCCAAGGATCTGGAGATCAGGCGCAACCTGATGAAACAATATTGCAAGATCCTGGAAAAGAAGTATCTGAAAAGCACTGAGATTGTGTTTATCTAAAGTGACTAGTAGCAAGTGACGAGTGACGAGAGTCTCTGAGATCCGGCTCTATCCCCTCCTGAATATCGATTGTCAGTTTAACAACCTCAATCATTATAAACTGACACCCAAAGCTGCAAGAAGTGACACAAGGGGAAAGTGGGGATAAGGCTTTGATTGGTGGTGAGATACGATGGACTGCTTTTGGAAATGTCCAAGCGCTTATTTGGACTGTTTTGGACTGGTTTGTGACAGTTTTACTGCAAATTTGGATAGCGTTTGGACAGGCTTTGGAAAGAGCAGTTGGGAAATCGGAACTTTGAAATTAGAAAAACCGCAATTGGAGTGCGATTGTGCCGATCAGGAAAGCTCCGTAATTCCAATCTGAGTCTAAAACAAGAACCGGATAGTCTATATTAAATGGTTGGAGGATAATCTGTTGCCTGT
>JAKLEY010000078.1 GCA_022711455.1 Candidatus Cloacimonadota bacterium | reverse complement strand
GAGCAGGCTCGTATCAAAAAGAAGTGATCGTGGCTGCCAATATTGATCAGGTGGTGATCACAGTGAGCTGGAGAATGCCTCTGATCAAGCCAGGCTTGATCGATCGTTATCTCTGCATCGCCAATATCGACGGTTTGGATCCCATAATCTGTATCAACAAGATGGATCTCTGCGAAGACGAAGCCGAGGTGGAAGAACTGGTGGGCTATTACCGTAGCCTGAACATACCCGTGGTGCTGGCCTCCACCCTTAGTGGCAGAGGCATGGAAGAACTGCGGGACTTGCTAAGAGACAAGGATTCAGTCTTTTCGGGGCAGTCCGGCACCGGCAAATCCTCCCTGATCAATTATCTGGAGCCGGATCTGAAGCTGGCCACCGGAGAGATCAGCAGCTTCAACGAAAAGGGCAAACACACCACCACTCAAGCCATACTCTTGCCCTGGAGTTTTGGAGGCCACCTTCTGGATACCCCGGGCCTGAAAACCATCAATCTGCATTCAGACAGTAAAAAACTGATCCCGGCAGTTTTCCCGGGCTTTGAGAAACTATCTCAAAACTGTCACTTCCGGGATTGCACGCACACTCATGAAGAGCACTGTGCCGTCCTCCAGGCTCTGGAAAACGATCTGATCCCGATCGAACGCTATGATTCCTATCTCAGGATCAGAGATTCACTTTAAAAAAGAGGATCGATGAAGAACTTTGCGGTCTATTTGCACTACAAGCTGAAGGATCCGGGGGCGGTTTGCTCCCTGCTTTCAGAAATGCACCGGGACTATGGGATCGGCTTTTTCGGAACTGATGAACAGCGTGAACTCCTGCCGGACCGTATCCCCTGCTATCCCGTGGAAGAGGGGGCTTTCCCTCCCGTGGATTGCGTCCTGGCCTTTGGTGGAGACGGCACCATCCTGCGGGCAAAAGATCTGGCTCTGCTCACCGAAGCACCGATTCTGGGAATCAATCTGGGCTATCTGGGCTTCCTGTCCGAGAGCAGCCCTTCCGAATTCAGGGCTTCGATCCTGACCTTGCTGAACGGCAAATACAAAGTGCTGTCCCGGATGCTCCTGTCCTGCGTCCTCAAACGCGACGGCAGGGTGATCTACAAAGGCATGGCGCTCAATGACGCTGTGATCTATAAGGCAGAAACTCCCCGCCTGATCAACGTTCGCATCTTTAACAACCGGCGTTTTGTGTTTGACACCCGCTGCGATGGAGTGATCGCAAGCAGTCCAACCGGCTCCACAGCCTATTCCCTGGCTTCGGGAGGACCGATCCTCTCTCCGGAAATGCAGGCGATCGTGCTGTCTCCCCTCAACCCGCATCTGCTCACCATCCGGCCCATGGTCTTCCCCGCTTCCGATCATCTGGTGATGAAGGTCTATGGCCTCTCGGAACCTGCCTGGTTGCAGATCGATGGGATCAATTGCATCCGGATCGAAGAAAACGATGAGCTATCCATCACTGCCTCACCGCGCAGCGTTGATTTCATCAAGCTTTCGAACCGCACATTCTATCAGATCCTGCGCAATAAACTGCACCTGGGGAAGTGATGCTGAGCGAACTCTATATCAAGAACTATCTCTTTGTGAGGGAGGAGAGGATCCACTTCCACAAAGGCATGACAGTGATCACGGGTGAGACCGGAGCCGGGAAATCGGTGCTGGTGGGTTCCGTGGCCTTGATCTTTGCCGACAGGGGTGATCCGGAAGCTCTGGATAAAAGCCTTCCGATCTATCTGGAAGCCAGCTTCAACGCCCTTGATAACCCGGATCTGATCCGATTTCTGGAGGCGGAAGGTTACTTTGGAATTGAGGATCTGGTGCTGGCCAGAGAGATCAGTGTGGCAGGGAAATCCCAATATTTCCTCTGCGGACGAAAGATCTCTGCCAGCCTGATCAAAGAGCTGAAACCTCTGATCATCGATTTTCATCATCAACGCGATCAGCAAAAGCTGCTGAACCCGGTCTATCAGCTGGACTTGCTGGATAACTACGCCGGTCTGGATCAGGAACGGGAAGCATTCGGGATCAGCTATCACAAGCTGAGACACAAGCTCAAACAGCTGGAAGACCTGCGCGCCACCCGGGATAAAAACCTGCAACTGAAAGAGCTTTATCAGTATCAATTTGATGAATTGGAACAAGCCAGATTGCAGCAGGACGAAGATATACACCTGCAGCAGGAGTTTGAGCTGCTCAGCCATGCCCGGGAGATCATCGAGGCCGCTTCGACCGCGTCTCTGCTACTCACCGAAGGTGAAGCCAGCATCTACGACCAGCTGCGCAGCATCAATTCATCCCTCCATCACTATTCAGGGCTCAATTCCAGGCTGGAAGGCATCCTGCAGAATATCACCGAATCCATGGCTCTGTTGCAGGATTGCTCCTCCGATCTGATCGATCTGTCGGAAACCATGGCAGATAATCCCGGCAGATTGGAGAGCATTCAAAACCGCCTGGATGAGATCAACGCTCTGGTCTTCAAACACCGCGTGAACAGCATTGCGGAGCTGATGGAGCTCTTTGCTCAAAGACAGCTCCAGCTGGATGCCATGGAAAACAACGAGCTGCTGATCGCGGAGCTTGAAGCATCCACAGACACTGATTTCAGAGCTCTGGTGGGTGCCGCGGATCAACTGAGCGCAAAGCGCAGGATAGCAGCCACAAAATTGGCGAAAGAACTCGTCCGTGAGATCAGGCAATTATCTATCCCGCAGGCTCAACTGGAAATAGAGATTGACAAAAAAGCTATTGATGAAAAGTCTATACTCAAGTATCTTTCTGAGCTCGATGAAAGCGGAGCGGATAACCTGAGCCTGCTCTTTTCGGCAAACCCGGGATTCAGCCCCAAAGCGTTGTCCACAGTGGCTTCGGGGGGTGAACTCTCCCGCGTTTTGCTGGCTATCAAAAAGGTGCTTGCGGTGCGGATTCCGCCAAAATTGGTGATTTTGGACGAGATCGATTCCGGCATTGGCGGCAAGACTGCCACTCAGGTGGCACGCTTCATTCATGAGCTTGCCTCGGGACACCGCGTGATGTGTATCACACATCTGGCGCAGATCGCTGCTGTGGCGGACAGCCATATCGCGATCACGAAAGTCAGCGCTCATGACCAGACTACGATTAAGATCAAGGCATTAAGCGAGGATGAACGGCTTGCCGAGATAGCCAGAATGCTGTCCGGAAGCACCAGCGAGCTTTCTCTGCTGCATGCCAGTGAATTGATAAATAAAGAGAAAAAGGATCTAATGTGAGTAACAAACATCATTCCAGAGTGCGGGGCATCGCAATCTTCATAGTTTTACTGGCTATTTTGATCACATCCTATCAGACCTACAAACAAATGGGCAAGAGAAGTCCTGTCGACACCCAGACCGCGGACAACGTCTTCCGGAACACCACCTGGATGCACAAGACCAAGCTGGTGGTCAACGCCAAAAACGGAGCAGCCGCCCTCAAAGAAATGAATCCACTGATCGCCGCGGTATCTTCCGATTCACCCGTGCACGTCAAGGAAATGGGTTCCAGCGGCACCTACATTTTCAAAACACCCAATGACAAGATGGAAACTTTGCGCTCCAGGCTCGGCAGCATCGGTTCCATTGCCAGCACGGAAGTGCTGACTGACACCACTCTGGTGGCAACCAGCTCCGAGATCGAAAACCAGCGCTTGAAATCATATCAGACCGAACGCGCCACTTTGGATGCCATCCGCCTGCGTTCCGAAGTGGAAAACCGCAGAATGGATCATCTGAACACTTTGATCGTGCAGACCATAGACAAGATCCAGAGGCTCGATGCTGCAGGAAACACCCTGGTCTATGTGGTGATCGCGCCTGTTTCCCACTCCGCCGGATTGGTCTCCCTTGCCAAATTTGGAGTCACCAGATTCTTTCTGATCCTTTTGAGCCTCTGCCTGATCATGGCAGTGCTTTATTTTGGCACCAAACTGCTCACCTGGGTGCTTTCCCTGCTGGGGATCAAAGGCCTGGGCGTGGGCGGAGTGCTCCAAAACTACACCTATAAAAGCTACAGCAACTACTCCGGTCGTTACGGCTACGGCTACGGCTACGGCGGTAAGCGCGACCGCAAGGTTAAACGCATATATAAGGACAAACGTACTACCGGAGAGGAAGAAACCTCCCCCAAAGAATAGGAGATTATTATGCCGGATTTAGCCTGGCAAGCCTGGCACATTTGGATGATCATCGGGATCGGATTCATCATAATCGAGATCTTCGACCCCGCGTTCTTCTTTATTTCACTGGGTATCGGAGCCATTTTTACAGCGCTTCTGGCTCTCATCCCCTTCATGCGGAACAGCATTCCGCTGCAGATCTTCAGCTTTGCCGTGATCAGTTTCATCGCCTTTTTATTCATGCGCAAGCTGGGCCGCAAAGTGCTCAGGAATCCCGGTGCCGAGACCAACGTCAATGCCCTGATCGGTCAGACCGGAATCGTCACCAAAGCCATTCCTGCCCACGGCAAAGGCTATGTCAAGATCGGAGGTGAAGAGTGGTCAGCCGCTACGGATGACGATTATGCCATCGATCTGGATGCCAAGGTGCGCATCCTCTCTATCGAAGGTAACAAGGTCATAGTCAGGAAAGTTTAGCTGAAAACGCCAAAAAACCACGAAATTGACGCGATGATCGACGCTCTGGGAGAGCATTTTGAGACTGTGCAAACTCCCATTGTGGATCTGATCCAGGCACAGACTAAAGATCCGTTCAAGGTGCTGGTTGCCACCATCCTGAGCGCCCGCACCAAGGATGAGACCACTTCCAAAGCGGTAAGCAAGCTTTTCGCGCGTGTGCATGGTCCCGCTGATCTGGATCAGATCGAAGCCTCAGAGCTTGATTCCATCATCCGGCAAGTGGGGTTCCACAACGAAAAGACCAAGCATCTCAAGGCCTTGCCGGGAGCTCTGAACGAGCTCTTTGGCGGCTCTATCCCTTCTGAGATCGATGATCTGATCAAGCTGCCGGGTGTGGGACGCAAAACAGCCAATCTGGTGCGCGTCATTGCCTTCGGACTGCCCGGGATCTGCGTGGATGTCCACGTTCATCGCATCTGCAACCGCTGGGGCTATATCAGGACCAAAACACCTCTGGAAAGCGAAATGGCGCTGCGCGCCAAGCTGCCACCCAAACACTGGCCGGTGATCAATTCCTATGTGGTGGCCTTTGGTCAAAACCTCTGTACTCCCCGCAAACCTAAATGCGAGATCTGCCCGATCTATAAACATTGTCTCAGAATTGGAATCTGAATTGCTCATGTAGGGTCGGACTCCGTTCCGACCTTTATATTTAATGTTGTTTTAACACAGAGACACAGAGGCACGGAGACCCAGAGGAAGAATGAAGCGAAGCACCCATTACTCATCACTCATAACTCATTACTTGTTCAACACAGAGACACAGAGGCACGGAGACCCAGAGGAAGAATGAAGCGAAGCACCCATAACTCATCACTCATAACTCATTACTCTTTCAACACAGAGACTCAGAGGCACGGAGACACAGAGGAAGAATGAAGCGAAGCACCCATTACTCATCACTCATAACTCATTACTTTTTTCAACACAGAGAAAAGCAGAGAGCAGAGCCTGACTACACCCCTGCACCCCTCCCGTCACTCGTCACGCGTCACTTACTCTCATCACTCATCACTCCTTACTCATCACTGAAGAATGTGCGGCCGCTTCGCTCAGGTAATTAAACACGATCAGCTTCAGAAGCTCCTCACAGAGCTGAAGCTGCGGGACAGCTCCGAGCAGATCGAGCTCAATTACAATCTGGCCCCCACGCAGGTCACAGCGGCAATTGTGACCAGGGAAAACCTCCGCTATCTGGGCTTCTTCAGGTGGGGTCTGATCCCTTCCTGGAGCAGAGAGATCGGCAAATATAACCTGATCAATATCCGCAGCGATACCATCCTGGAGAAACCGACCTTCAAAACAGGGCTCAGCCGCAGACGCTGTCTGATCCCGGCCAACGGTTTTTACGAGTGGCGTCAGAGCGATAAAGCACCCTTCTTTATTCATCCTGCAGAAGCGGAACTGATCTTTTTTGCAGGGATATATGACAGCTGGACGTATCCCGACGGCAGCTTCATCCCCAGCTGCAGCATCATTACCACGGAGGCCAACCAACTGATGCAGCCCCTGCACCACCGCATGCCGGTATTGGTTTTGGAGCAGGATCGGGAAGCTTGGCTGGATCCGCAGAATACCGATGCCAGAGATCTGCAAAGCCTTCTGATTCCGGCTCCGGAAGATTACCTGAGCCTCTATCCCGTCTCACGCTATGTGAATAGTGTCCGCAACAATTCACCCGCCTGCCTGGAAGCTGTTTCCGGCACGGCTGAGATCTTCTGATGATCGCGTTGGACAGCATTTTGACCCAGGGAGCGGACCTTAGCAACATGCGCCGCATCCTGGTGATCGATGACGATCATGAAATGTTGAAGATAGTTGCCAGGATCCTGGAAGAAGTTCCAGAGCTCGAGATCAGCTGCAGCTCTGAGCCGGGCCAGGCATTGAACCTTTTGCGGGAAAGGAAATTCAACGTTGTGCTCACGGATATTATCATGCCCGGGCTCAGCGGTATGGATCTGCTGGAGCAGGTTTCCCTTCTCGATGCCGATATTCAGGTGATCTTAATGACCGGCTTCGATAATAATTCAAACATGCGCAGAGCCGTTCAGCTGGGTGCCTTTGACTTTCTGCGGAAGCCCTTCTCCGCTGCTGAATTGGTGCTGGCTGTA
Organism: Candidatus Cloacimonadota bacterium; assembly: GCA_022711455.1. Classification (GTDB taxonomy): domain Bacteria; phylum Cloacimonadota; class Cloacimonadia; order Cloacimonadales; family Cloacimonadaceae; genus PHBP01. The sequence continues at coordinate 3,281 of JAKLEY010000078.1, read as the reverse complement.
CAACAGGCTCTGAACAAAAATCGCCTGATCCTGCAAAACAAGGACTACCGTGACAATCTGGAGCAGAAAATAGAAGCGCGCACAATTGAGCTGCTCCATGCCAAAAATCAGCTCGAAAGCCTTTACATAAAGACCATCCGTTCCCTGATCAACGCCATCGAGGTTACTGATTCCTTTACCGCCGGTCATTCAGAACGCGTGACCCTGATCTCTGTTTGCCTGGGAAAACTGCTGCACCTGAGTTCTGAAGAATTACAGATCCTTCAGATCGGTGCCATGCTGCACGACCTGGGTAAGATCGGTAAGATCAGCACTATCGTCTCCAAACACAGCAGGGTGAGCCCTCTGGAATATAACAAGATCAAGGATCATCCCCACCACGGGGCCCGGATTCTGGCACCTTTGGATCTGCCACAGGCAGTGCACGACATCATCCTGCAGCATCATGAATGGGTGAACGGATCGGGCTATCCCAATGGCCTGAAAGCAGATCAGATCAGCTTCCTGGCCAAGATCGTGAGCGTGGCAGATTCCTATGATGCCATGACCTCAAAGCGACCCTATCGCGCAAACCTGAGCCCTCAGGAAGCAGCCAAAGAGATCAGAAGCCTGGCAGGAACACAATTTGACCCCGTGATCAGCGAGCTCTTTTTTATGGAATTCGCCTCAGTTCAAGCCGCTCTGCTCGAAGGCGAAACCGGGTTCTGAGTGGTTTATTTGGCAACACTGAGGCACAGAGATTGGGGTACAGGCGGTCGCTGTACGGCCTATCTAAGGTTTGCTAAGTATTCCTGGGTAGGGCGCTACAGCGAGCGCCCGTACACCCCTGCACCCCTCCAATCACTCATCACTATATAACAAGGGAGCTAAACCATGACCCAACTGACTACTCTCCCCGAAGCCTGGGGCAGATCACATTTACCATCCAAGGTTGTCCTGGCAGTCACTCAAAAGCCGGAATCCGGCTACAACCTGATCACTCTGGAGTGGTTCACGCGCACCTCGATCCACCCTCCGATGTTTGCTATCTCGATCGGACACAGCCGTTTCAGTCATGACTGTCTGGAAGCTCACCGCTATTTCAACCTGGTCTTTCCTTCGCTCGAAATGAAGGCTTTACTTAGCCTCTGCGGCTCCGCTTCCGGAAGGGACACGGATAAGTTTGAGACCGGGAAGGTAGCCTCATTTCCGGGTAAACTGCACAAGCTCCCCATTCTGAGCGAGGCCGTCGCAAATTTTGAATGCGAGCTCATCACCCAGGTGCGCAGCGGAGACCACAATATCTATGTGGGTGAAGTAAAATACAGCTGGCTGAATGAGGAGAAGGAGCTGTTTTTTTATAAGTAATGAGTAATGAGTGATGAGTTATGAGAGGGGTGCAGGTTTGCAGGGGTGCAGGGGTGTAGTCTCTGGATGTGAGACTTGGATTCCAGGGCTATGTTACGGTTTACCTGCTTTTGATCATCCCGCAAACCGATCACTGTCTCCCCCCTGTCAAATCGGTTTGGCAAGCGATGAGCAAGCGGTAAGCAAGCGGTCAGTAAGCGGTATGATAGGAGTATGATCAGCAGTATTTAAGTAATGAGTGATGAGTAATGAGTGATGAGAGGGGTGCAGGGGAGTACGGGCGCTCGCTGTAGCGCCCTACCCAGGAATACATAGCAACCTTAGATAGGCGGTACGGCGACCGCCTGTACTCCATTCTCCGTGCCTCTGTGTCTCTGTGCCTCTGTGTTGAAAAAAAATAGTCGATATCACTCCCCAGCGGAAATAAATTGACGGCAGACAGCAGATGATATTTATTGCATCAGAAGAGCTTTGGGCTTTCATTCATAGGCTTAGCCCGGCTTGAATTCTGATTCCACGTTTTTAGGAGCAAAGATGAGAAAGATGTTGATCCTGCTGTTGATAAGCCTGCTGGCTCTGACCAGCTGCGGGAAAGTGCTGTCTTCCAATAAAGTGAAGGTAACCTTCTGGCATGGCCTCAGTGGTCCTCTGGGCGATGTTTTGAATGAGATGATCCGGGATTTTAACCGGACTCATCCGGATATTGAAGTCATTTCCAATCCGATCAGCAGCTATAATGCTCTTTCCCAGAAGCTTATGGCTTCCATTCAGGCCAAGAAACAGCCCGATATTTCCCAAGTCTTTGAATCCTGGACCTCCAAGTATATCGAGGCGGACGTGCTGGTGCCGATCGACTCTCTGATCGCTTCAGATCAGAACTTTGGCAAGGCGGATCTGGAAGATTATTATCCCGTGTTCATCAATTCGAACACTTTCGCCGGACGCATCATGTCCTTTCCGTTCAACAAGAGCGTGCGTGCATATTTTTATAATAAAGATGCCTTTTACAGAGCGGGTTTCGACCCCAATTCCTTCCCCCGCACCTGGGAGGAATTCTCTACCTATTGCATGAAACTCACCGATCCTGCCAAACCCGGAGAGAAACCGGAGCACTATGGAACCAACTACGCGGTCAACGAATGGCAGTTCATCAACCTGCTCTACCAAGCCGGAGGCTCGGTGCTGGACGCGAATGGAAAGCCTGCTCTGAACAGTTCTCAGGGTCTGGAAGCTCTGAATTTTATCACCAATCTGATCAATCGCGACAAATCCGTCTATGTGGTCAATGGTTACGAGGGTCAGAATGACTTTCTGGCTGGGAAGGTAGCCATGTATGAAGGCTCCAGCGTCTCGATCACGCATATGCGTCAGGAACCCATCAATTTTGCCATGGGCTTTGCTCCGCTCCCCACTCACAAAACCAATCTGAGCGCGGTCAGCGGAGCCAATATCGTGATCTTCCGCAGCGGAAACAGCAAACGTGAAAGAGCTGCCTGGGAATTTATCAAGTGGTTCACGGATACCGAGCAAACTGCCAAATGGAGCGCGAAAACCTGTTACATGCCGGTGCGCCGTTCCGCTATGGCATCCAAGACCCTGCAAGACTTTTTGACCGAATTCCCGCAGTTCCAGGCTATCTTTGACCAATTGGAAGTGGCAGTTTATGAGCCCCAGATTCCTGCCTGGTTCAAGGCCCGTCCGGAACTCAAAGGCTATCTGGAAAAGGCTATCTCGCAGAAACTTACCAATAAAGAAGCCCTGGATCAATGTGCAGCCAAGCTGGCTGAATTGATTGCAGAAGATGCCAGATCCGCTGCCCGGGCCAAGGATTAGCATGCCGATAATCGTAAAGAAATTCGGTGGCAGTTCAGTTGGCAACATCCAGCTGATCAAAGGTATAGCCCACAAGATCGCCAGCCTGGCTCAGGAAGGAG
>JAKLEY010000077.1 GCA_022711455.1 Candidatus Cloacimonadota bacterium | reverse complement strand
CCCCTCCGGGGATTCGCCCCTGCCCCCCCCTGCTGCTCCGCCCCTCCGCCCCCCCGCCCCTACGCCCCTCCACCCCTCCACCCCTACGCCCCTACCCCCCTACACCCCTACACCCCTACACCCCTACACCCCTACACCCCTTCAACTACGGCGCTTCAGGCGAGAGCCCCTACCGGTCATATCGTTATCATACCGCTATCATACCGGTATCTGACCGCTTTCAAACCGCTTCAGCAAGCAGGATGATACTCTTGTGACAGCGGTATGTCCGGGCTATGATTAAAGGGGATGCTAAAGAAATAACTGTATATTGTTCAGATTCTGCCACAACAGAGCTTTGATTATCCACCCCGGATAGACTATTATTCTTGACATCCTTTAGGAACATATTGAATTTGCACCAAAATGAATTTCAGCTGGAGGAAGCGTGAAACAATTTTTACTGAATCTTATGCTGCTGTTGGCGCTGCTGCCGGTCTATGCCTTTTATCATATAGACGGAGTGGTTACAGATCTGAATTGCCATTCGCTCACTCTCGTGGACGATTATGCCTTTGTGGGAGGCAGTTGGGAGCTGCAGATCGTGGATATCTCAGATCCCTTCGATCCCCTGCTCTTAAACGTTGTCTCCGAACTCTACCATGGTGATGCTGTGATCCGGGACAGTCTGGCCTACATGGCAGAGTATACGCAAATCAATGTAGTCAATATCAATGATCCCCTGCAGCCAACTCTGGTGGCGCAGATAGACTCGCTGGGATCGATATATAATGTTGCTGTTTCGGAGCCTTATTTATATGTCTTTTGTGAAAATCAGACTCTGCAGATCATCGACATTTCAGATCTGTCCAATCCGCAAGTTGCCGGGACCTTCCAAATGCTATTCACTCCCTCCACGGTCACTATCTCCGGGGGTTTGATGTTTGTAAGCGGCAACGTCAGTTCAGGCAATGCCCGCGTTCAGATCATCGATGTCTCCGACCCCGCGAATCTCCAGGTCAGATATACTTTCAACAGTTCCACTCCGGCTGGAGCGATCACGGTTTCCGGCAATATTGCCTATCTCGCCATGCGCTATTCCGGACTGCTGATCTGGGATATCTCAAACCCAAGCCAGCCCGCGCATTTGGCTGTCTTCAATCCGGGACGTGCCATTTTTGATGTCAGCATTGAAGGGACCACCGCTTGTTTGGCAAATGAGCTGAACGGCATCCTGCTGGTCGATGTCTCCAATCCGGTAAGTCCTGTCGTGATAGGGTCTTGCGACACTCCGGATTTTGCCAATCGGGTAGTTTTGCGGGGAAACCGGGTCTTTGTTGGCAGCGGCATTGGATTGCACATTGTGGATGTTTCCGATCCTCTGCCTTCTCCCGGCTTTCTGGGTTCATATTGCAATCCGGGTCAGGATTATGCATCAATCGCGCTTGCCAATAACAAGCTCTATGCGGTCGAAGGCTTCGAGTGGATGAAGATCCTGGATGTCTCAGAGCCTGCCCAACCGGTCTTGCTGGGAGGATATGAAGTCTTGGGTGCCTATCGGGTTCAGGTGGTGGGAAACAAGGCATACATCATGAACCAGCTTGGCAGCTTTGATATTGTTGATGTATCAGATCCTGCCGCGCCCCTGCTCCTGGGCTCCTATGCTGAGCTGGATACACCTGTGGATGCAGCCATTGTGGGGAATATTGCCTACGTGCTGGATCAGATGGAGGGGCTCAAGATCCTGAACATTTCCAACGCGTCCAGCCCCGTTTTAACCGGCACATATTCAGATCTGGTCAATCCTTACGACATCGCGATCAGAGGAAACTATGCTTATATAGTCGATCGTGTCGCGTCTTTTCCAAAATTGGTTGTCGTGAATAAATCCAATCCGGCATCCCCTGTTTACGCCGGCTTCTGCTACCTTCCGCATGATCCGAATTCAATTGCCATCTATGGAAGCTATGCCTATATCGTTTCCGAAGAAGGTGGCTTGGGAATATATCAGATCACAAACTCCACTTCCGTCACGCTGCTAAACAGCTTTCTCCCCCGCCCCACCAGCAATCTGATCCATTGCTTTGTGAGCGGGACCCGCTTGTATGTTTCTGATCTGAACTGGAATGAACTCTACATCTATGATCTCGGCAATCCGGCTCAACCTGTCTTGCTGAACAATTACAAGGCGAATTTTGCCATCCAGGACATGAAGCTGGAAAACAATCTGCTCTACACCGCGAATGGCTATGCCGGGATACATATCCTCGATCTGAATCAGATGGTGGGAATCGACGAACCCCTGCCTGAGCCGCAGCTGTTTAAGATCTCAAATTATCCCAATCCCTTCAATCCTCAAACCACCATCGCATTCACCCTGCCGGAGAACGGAAACGTGGAACTGAATGTTTTCAACCTGCGGGGACAGTTGGTGAGGCATTTGCTGGACGAAAACAGGACGAAAGGAAACCACTCCGTGATCTGGAATGGCAAGGATGATAGCAACAGAGACCTTGCCTCCGGAGTTTATCTGTACAGGATCTCCAGCGGATCCGGGAAATTATCCGGGAAAATGATGTTGCTGAAATAGGCTCTCTTTAGTTTGGGAACCAATCTGTAGTACGATTGGCGATCTTCACCAGAGTCAACATTACCGGCACTTCCACCAGGACGCCAACCACGGTTGCCATTGCCACCGGAGAGCTTGTTCCAAACAGCGAGATCGCCACTGCCACCGAGAGCTCGAAGAAGTTTGAAGCTCCGATCATCCCTGCAGGAGCAGCGATGTTGTGTGCCAGCTTAAGTTTGCAGGCGCTCAGATATGCGATGAAAAAGATCAGGAAAGTTTGGATCGAGAGCGGGATGGCGATCAAGAGGATATGCAGGGGATTCTCCAGAATCACTTTGCCCTGAAAAGCAAAGATGATGATTAGGGTCAGAAGCAAACCGATGATGGTTACGTTACCAAATTTGGGGATGAAGCTATTCTGGAAATAGGACTCCCCCTTCCTTCTGATCACGCTGCTGCGGGTGAGAACTCCTCCCGCAAGGGGGATCACCACAAATAAGAGAACAGATAGCAAAAGGGTGTCCCAGGGCACACTGATCCCTCCGATCCCCAAAAGCAGAGCCACGATCGGAGTGAATGCCACCAGAATGATTAGGTCATTTGTAGCGACCTGCACCACTGTGTAAGCCGGATTCCCTTTGGTGAGATGGCTCCAGACAAAGACCATGGCAGTGCAGGGTGCAGCTCCCAGGAGGATAGCTCCCGCCAGATAATCCTTTGCCAGATTCGCCGGGATCAGCGATTTGAAGACCACATAGAAGAAGAACCAGGCAATGGCATACATCGTGAAGGGTTTTATCAACCAGTTGGTAACCCAGGTGACGTAAAGACCTTTGGGATTCTTACCTACGTTTTTCAGGCTGGCAAAATCCACCTTCATCATCATGGGATAGATCATCAGCCAGATCAGGATAGCGATAGGTATCGAAACTTTGGCATATTCGAAGCGGTTCAGAAATTCCGGAATCCCCGGTAAATATCTTCCGATCAGGATTCCTGCTGCCATGCAGAGGATTACCCAGAGTGTCAGATACTTCTCGAAAAAACTTATACCGGCTGGTTCTTGCTTGTTCATCCTTTCCCCTTTACGCGTGATCGTTCAGATAGCCGATCACTTTTTCCATGATCTCGTCTTTGGTCCTGCGGAAGTAATCCATGGCATCCGGCCGCCCGGAATAGGGAGCAGGATCCTCAATCCCAATATGCACTTTGGGAACAGGTTTCAGGAAGACCGGGCAGCTTTCTTTGGCATGATCGCAGACCGTGATCACAAGGTCCAGATCGTCACGCTGCAGGAATTCAGAGACGTTTTTGGAACGGAATCCAGAGGTCTGGATGCCCATCTCTTCCAATACCCTGATGGCAAAAGGGTTCACGACAGATTCTGCCACTCCTGCTGAATAGGCAAGATAGCGCTCACCCAGCAGGTGATTGATCAGTGCTTCTGCCAGAATGCTGCGGCAGGAATTTCCGGTGCAGAGCACCAACACCTTCTTCGGTTTGAATTGAGTTTCTGACATTGTCCCTACTTTTGGATCAAAGCCAGGATCTCGTTGGCAGCCAGCAGCTTGCCACTGGACACCACCTTCTCGTCGATCACCAGGGCGGGAGTGATCATCACACCATAGTCCATGATTTTATCCAGATCTGTTACTTTTTCCACGGCAGCTTCAACGCCAGCCTGAGAGATGGCTTGGCGCGCGTTCTCTTCCAGTTTTTTGCATTTGGGGCAGCCTGTGCCCAGAATTTTAATGATCATTGTTATCTCCTTATTGTTTAGATGAATCTCTTCAGGATCAGATACAATCCTGCCATAAATACCAGCATAGCACAGACGATCCTGACGATCCTGGTACCGCGGGAATTGCTGCTCCAGTTCAGATATGACTGCACCGAGCCCGCAAAGGTCCCGGCCATTACGATAACCAGACAGTGTCCTATTATGTAGGCCAGAACGAGTCCAAGGGCAAAGACAAATTGTGAGCCTGCGGAACTGAACACAATGCCCAGAATGGGTGCCATAAACGCGAATGAGCAGGGTCCCAGAGCGATTCCCAGCAGAAAGCCCAGGCTGAGCGCGCCCCAGATCCCCTTCCTCGGTGCCTTGCCTGCTCCACCCCTGAGGAAAGATGGCACTCTAAAGATTTCGGCTATATAGAACGCTATAATCAGAAAGATCACACCCATTACGGGTTCTGTCCAGCTTCCGAGGTCTCCCAGCATCCTTCCCAAGAGCCCTGTGATCAACCCAATGATCGTCATCATTGCCAGAATGCCCAGAGTGAAGAAGGCGGATAGCTTAAACGCCTTTTTGGTACTGAGGTCCTTTTGTCCATCCAGATAGCCCACAATCATAGGGATGCTGGCAAGGTGGCAAGGACTTAAGAGAACGCTCAATATTCCCCAAAGCAGTGAGGCCAGTAAAGCCACGACCGGATGGGAACTCAAGGCCTGGCTAAGCTGATTGAAGATCTGCATTATCATGCAAAAAAGACTCCAAAGAAATAGCCGGTGATGGTGGAGAACACTACCACCAGTCCGACGTAAGTGGCAGTCTTCTTTGGTCCTAAGACGGTATTGATCACCAACATGCTAGGCAGTGACAGAGCCGGGCCTGCCAAGAGCAGAGCCAGAGCCGGACCCTTACCCATGCCCGAGCCCAAAAGACCTTGCAGGATCGGCACTTCCGTGAGCGTGGCAAAATACATGAAAGCACCGGAGATGGCAGCAAAGAAATTGGCAAGCAGCGAGTTTCCACCCACCGCTGCCTCTATCCAGCGATTGGGGATCCAGGCTTCGTTGCCCGGCCTTCCCAACAGCGCTCCCGCGATCATCACACCCATGAAAAGTAGCGGTATGATCAGCTTGGCAAAATCCCAGGTGGAATCCAGCCAGTCCTTCAATTCGCCTGTCTCAAAGACAAGCCACAGACTGAAAACAAACACTGCTGTCACGAAAGCGATCAGAGGCTGCGCCGGGAAGAACAGACCAACCCCGGAGACCATTATCACACTTACCAGCACCTTCCACATCTTGAATCCGTAGAATACCGACAGGGAAATGCCGAACAGCAGAGTCAGAACCCCCGTCAGTATCCATCTGTAGGCATAGATCCAGTCCGTGACAGGTGTGTAGGTGTTCGGGTTTGGCTTCGCCCAGTTCACGACGATCAGGATCAGGATCATCAAACCGAAATGGATGAGGGTTTGCCAGAGGGGACGTCCCTTTTCAGGTTCACCGAAGCCGAGGCTGTCCTGCCGGGCTTGCTCTTCCTTGCGAAACATCATGTGCATGATGAAGCCGATCACAACGCTGAAGACTATTGCTCCCACGGTTCTGGCAATCCCCATCTCCAGACCCAGAATGCGGGCTGTCATTACGATAGCAAGGATGTTGATGGCAGGTCCGGAATAGAGGAAGGCGATCGCGGGACCCAGACCGGCTCCCCGTTTATAGATACCGCTGAATAGAGGCAGGATCGTGCAGGAACAAACTGCCAGAATGGCTCCGGATAAAGCCGCGACCGTGTAGGCCAGCCATTTTTTGGCCTTTGCTCCCAGAAAGCGCATCACACTGTCCTTGCTGATAAAAACGCTAACTGCTCCTGCAATGAACAGCGCCGGAACCAGGCAGAGCAGGACGTGCAGCCGGGCATATTCCTGCAGCATGAAAAAAGCTTCATGCAGGCCATTTAGAAATCTGGGAGCAGTGAAGGGAACAAAATATGCCGCGCCAAATATCGCCAGCATGATCCCCAGAATCTTAAGCTGTTTCAGTCTTTCGGTCATGATCACCTCGGTGTTTTATTGTGTATTTTCCTATTTTGCCAAATACTCAACTGAGGTCAAGAAGATTCTTTGGGTTTTTGAACACAGATCCTTATGTCATTGGATCAGAGCTCTTTAGAAATCGGGTTGGGGGAGATTCTACCCGGCGAAATCACGTCACGATTGTCGTGACATCCCCCCCTCTATTTCACCAGCGTCAGTTTCCTCAGTTCTGTTCCCTGCGCGTGCGCCAAACGGCAGAAATAGATTCCGGAGCTTTGGGGACGTCCGGCTTGATCCTTGCCATCCCAGATAACGCTTTGTTCCCCCGGACTTAAATGCTCCCAGGAACGAAGCTTCTGTCCTCTCAAATTATAGATTTCCAGTCTGGCTTCACCTGAAACCGGGATCGTAAAACTGATGGTGGTGCTGGGATTGAAAGGATTGGGCCAGATCCTCAAAGCAAACCGGGGCTGGATCAGATCCACAGAGCCGGTGGGAGTGATCTGGATGATAATCGGAATTGATTCTCCGGCAAGGTATTGTGCGCTGACTCCCACGTTGTAGGAGACTTCCGGAACCAGATTTTCCAGAACCCAGAAGAGTTCCGGGGTGCTGCCCTGCAGGAGCCCATCCAGATAGACGTTGTAATGCATGAAGGGCGAGCTGCTCCCCGGGGCGGGAGGGCTCCAGAGCAGAGTGACCGAGGATGTCCCTTCCGCGCTCAGATCCAAAGGTGGATTCAGCGTTTCGGCAGAATAGAGCAGATTGCGATGATAACTGAAAGTGCCGTCATAATCTCCCAGAACCAGATCCAGATCCCCGTCCCGATCCAGATCCACCAGGGCCGGAGCAGCGTTTTGATCGGTCGTGATCCCGCTCATATAGCTCGCGTTTGCCACCCAGGCATTGCCTGATCTGAGATAGCAGACCAGATTGCCCTGGATGTTGCCTGCCACAAAGTCATAATCTCCGTCTCCATCGATATCCGCAAAGCTTGGACTGCACTGGCTGCCCACGTCTATGCCGCTGAAGAAATTGCTTTGTTCGACCCATTCCGGAGCGCGCGGAGTTCCCTGATTGCGATAGTATTTCAGGTTTCCGGCTTCGTTTCCGGCGATCAGATCCAGATCTCCATCGTGGTCAAAATCCAGAAGCCTGGGCACTCCCCATCCTCCCAATGAGACATTGGTGAGCGCGGATGTCTCCCAAACCAGCCCTGTTGCTGTGTTCCGGTGCAGGAAAAGCTGGCCGTTGAGGTCACCCACGATCAGATCGGGACGCGTGTCCGCATTCACGTCTCCAACTGTGACCGCGGCGTAGATGGAGTGGTCTATGCTGCTGAAATAGGAGCTGTCTTCCTGCCAGGCGGGAGCGTGCAGATTTCCGGTGTTCTCAAAGTATTTGATATAGCCCAGTTGAGAGCCTGAAAACATGTCCAGATCACCATCGGAATCCCAATCATAAAAGAAGGGACTGCTGGCTCCACCCACGTCCAGAACACCCCCAAACAGGGATGTGTTCAGCGTCCAGGCAGGCTGAGCCAGGCTTCCGGTGTTCACATAATAGACCAGAGGACCGTCCGCTGTGCCATAGATCAGGTCAAAAAGTCCATCGTTGTTAAGGTCCGCCAGATCGGGTGAATTCCAATAGGTGCCGGAGCCCAGACCCTCGAAGTAAGCGGAGTTAGCCACCCAATTGGGAGCTTGAGGACTGCCCTGATTCTGGTAGTAGATAAACCCGTGGGAATCCCTGCCGCAGAGGATGTCCTGATCTCCATCGGAATCAAAATCACAAAATACGGGATAAGCGTAAAGCCCGATATCTCCGATCACCTGCACCGCGGAAGCTGAGAACTGCCCCATTTGCGGACTGCCGGTGTTGGTGTAAACCCGCACACCACCGTCCTCACTGAGTCCGATCACCAGATCCAGATCACCGTCAGCATCGACATCTGCCAGATCAGGAACGGGATAACTGCCCACTCCCAGATTTCCGAAAAAGCCCACCTGAGCAGGGAAGGAAGGGCTGGCAGCAGTGCCGGTGTTGAGATACAAAGCCAGTCCGGAATAGCCACCTGTGACTATATCCAGATCCCCGTCCGCATCGATATCCCCGGTCACAGCCAGTTCCGAAAACAGATAATTGATGTTAGCTGCCAGATCCGGACCCACCACATAGTCAGGCGCGGATGGAGTTCCCGTGTTTTGGATGTAGATCGGAGCGCTGCCGGAGCTGCCCAGCATGAAATCATAGTCTCCGTCCGCGTCGAGATCCGCACAGCGGGGCTGAGAGAAAGTGAGGCTGGGAATGCCGCTGGGATTGAAGACGGAATTGTCCGTCTGCCAGGGTTGGGCGAGGGCTATGTGGCTGATCACCATAAGCATAAGAATCAAAACAGCTTGTTTCATATCGACTCCCTATGAGCTAAAAATCATGAAGCTGATGGATATCTGAGAGGCTGTATTCTGTCAAGTCTTCATCTGGGCCCCTGCCGGTCTACCCCTTATTATCTGATTTCCATTCCGGTAACAGCTCGCTATCATTAAGCTTGCCGAAGCGGTTTGAAAGCGGTCAGATACCGATATGATACCGATATGACAGGGATATGATCACAGGGATGATTTGTAGAGCAGGATACCGATCCTGCTGGATAAACAGGTTTACAGTTCAGCAGCATTGGCATGCTGCTCTATCCTCAGTTCGGATTGGTATCCGAACCTACGTAGTGTCGCACTCCGATGCGACGACAGGTTGTAGAGTTAGTTCGGAAAGATTCCGAACCTACTGTACGGGCGCTCGCCGTAGCGCCCAGCTTTGATAACACAAACAGATTCTCAGATAGGCGGTACGGCGACCGCCTGTACAGCGAGCGCCGGAACATGCGGGCACAAAAAACGGGTATCCGAAGATACCCGTTTTTTTAAGGACTGCGCTATTTTTGTTTCAGCTTAGCTTGCTTACTTACTTGGTTACAGGAGCCGGAGTGGTGGCAGCGGGGGCTGCAACGGTGGTGTCAGCGACGACAGGGGCTTCGGTCTGAACGCTGTCAACAACGGTCTCTTCGGTAACTGGGGCTTCTTTGGCTTTGCAAGCGGCGGTAAGCAGCATGCCGATGAGCATCATAGCGATAAGGCTGATTAAAAGAACTTTTTTCATTGATTCCTCCATAAGTGAAATCCCTTATTTTTTGGGTTTGTTTTTGTTCTATTTTTGGTTAGGGTTGGTTTGGCAATTTATAAATGCCGGTTGTTGTCTATTTGAGATCCCTTATAACTTTGTAAACAAAGCATTTGGACACTCACACAGTCCTTACTCACAACTATATTCTGTTTGAATTGTGCTCACGTTTATAGGGTTCTGTGATTTTGGCAAGCTTTTTTTTTAGAAAGATGTGTCCAAGCCTGCGTGTATCATTCCTAAGCCTATGGGATTTAAGGATTTACCGTTATATCCCAAAGCGTATTCCAGGCTCAATATTCCCAGTTTGGTTCCCAGTTTCAAACCCGTGCCCAGGGCAAAAATCCCCGTTTTCCACTCATTTTCAACGGAGCTTAAAATACCTTGGTCAAAGAAGATAAACAATCTGGATTCCCGGCTCAGACGATAGCGCAATTCCAGATTGGCCCAGCCCAGATCACCGGCTCTGAATTCATCTTCGCGATAGCCTCTCATGGATTGATAGCCACCCATGCTGTAGAGGAGATGATCCTCGGGATCAGGATAGTTCAGGCTT
>JAKLEY010000076.1 GCA_022711455.1 Candidatus Cloacimonadota bacterium | reverse complement strand
AACGCTTCATCTGCTGATAGTCGGCGTTATCGGCAAAGTACTGCAGATAATTCTGGTCAACCGCTTCTACATAGAGCAGACCGCGGATCAATTCCTGATTGACCAATTCCGTGGCACCGCCGCCCTTGGTGTAGAAAACCTGTTCCTGAGGAGATATCTTGCTGAAGATCTCCAGCAGTTTGGCCACTGTGATCCTGAGCTCTGGATTGCTGCTGTTTACCAGAACTGATTCCATAATGGGGAGATTGGCTTCTTTCTCACGCAGGTTGACACTGGCCAGAAGGAGGCTGTCGACTACCACGTTATATTTAAGCTTGAGGCGTTCAGTGAGATCAGTGAGGGTTTGGGCATCGACTGTGGGGCGGATGCGTTGTTCCAATTCAGGCTCGACTTCCGCGTAGCTTTTCTGGCTGCCGGGGATCACTTCCACGACGCGGAAGACGGACCAGCCGGTGGTGGTCTGAACTGGACCGTAGATCGTGTTGCCTTTGGCTTCGGAGATCATTTTTTCCAGCTCGGGATCATTGCCCACTCCGGGGATGTTGCCATTGAGGCGGATGTTTTTGATCACGCCTTTCAGACCTTTGGCATAGCTGTTCAGGTTGTACGTGTCCGACACACTTTCCCAGGAATTGCCTTTGTCGAGATCTTTCTTTGCCTTGATGGCGTCTGCTTCACTCTTGGCCTGGAGGTATTCGATGGTGTAGTTTGGCAGCTGATACCACATGATCTTGTTATTGGCATAAAATTCCTGTTTCATGCTTTCGGTGATGATGCCCAGATCGCTGACGTTGCGTTTGTAAAATTCCTGGATGTAGTATTGCTTTTCGCCGTCATTGATCCGTTTGAGGACGTCCGGATCCTTATCGATGCCCAGCGCCAGAGCTCTTACCATAAAGAGTTCTTCGGTCGCCATGATATCGAGGACCTGCTTTTGGCCGTCGGAAGTTTTATATCTGCCCTGAACCTGAGGGGGCAGCTTGGAAATCTTATCGTTTAGATCTTTGCGGGTGATCGTGGCTCCGTCAAACTCGGCCAGGACGTCTGTGTCATTCAGACGCGTGGGGTTTTGGACAGTCGTTTCCACGTTCTCTGCCAAGGCAGAGACCACTGTCAAAGCGAGAATTAGGGATAGTGCAAGGGCTCTGAGACTATGCTTCATGCTCTTCTCCTGTTTAGTGTTTTGTCTATAAAGAGCACAAAATAAAATCAGGCTTCAGCGTCAAGTAAATTCGGATATATCTCTTTTGCCCGCGAATAACCTAATCCCTGATATAGTTGACCACCGGAAGCCCGGCAGAAACTATGTAGCTGTCGATCGGTAAAGGCTGCTCAGCCTTGATAGCGTCGTAAACGGTTTTCATCTGGGTATCGCTCAAAGTTCTGCTGTACAAACCCACCTGATCCATTTCTCCCCAGAAGTATTCATAGGTGTAGTAACTACTGTCCGAGGTGCCGTCCCTCAAATCTCTTCTGCCTATGGAATAACCGTAGTTGCTGGTGAGGGCTGGCAGGGCAGGACCTTGCCAGACGTCTCCTTGCGAGGGGGTGACCGGCAGCCCGTTGATATAACCCCTTAGCAGTCCTCTTTTGTAGGTCAGTCCTATCTGAAACCACTCCTGCTTGTTATAGTTAAAGGTGGCAGCAGGAGTAAAGGGAGTTGATACGATCAGCTGTTGATAGGCGGTGTTGGTGACCGTGAAATACATTTTACCTACTCCGCCTGTCTTTCTGTAGTAGATTGCCGCTGTAGGTTTGAGCCGCAGATCAGGCCCCGGAATACCCAGATTGCTTCCTTCCGGATAAGGATCAGAAGCCAGCCAGACCAGGGTGGAAACGGTGGCGTTGGCATTCATGCGCACAAAGCTGAAGAGGCTGAAATTGCGGTCGACCCGGGTGCTGTTGCTGCCGGGGAAATTCAGCCAGCCGTAGTTTTCCGTCT
The DNA here is from genome assembly GCA_022711455.1 of Candidatus Cloacimonadota bacterium. GTDB lineage: Bacteria > Cloacimonadota > Cloacimonadia > Cloacimonadales > Cloacimonadaceae > PHBP01. Next base: position 8,139 of record JAKLEY010000076.1, on the reverse strand, counting down.
CCACGGTCTTGTTGTGACCGAACATGGTGCACCACTTGTAGAGGCCCATGTTGAAGGGATGGATGGTCTGGTTAATATTGCCTGCCACTCCTCCGTTGACAAGAGGGCGGTTGGGAGGGTTGTTTCCGGATCCGTCCACCAGATAATCTCCATTGCCAAAGTTATTGTCTTCCATTTCCAGATAAAAACAGTTAGGGATCCCGCTCACACCCGTCGAATTGAGCGGAATGGTCAGTGCCAGTTCGGTGGAATCCGGATTCACCCTGTAACCCTGAAGATCTCCGTGAACGTAGCTGATGGCACGGTATTTGACGCTGTTGGCGGTTTCTCCGGCATATTTGTAGTCGATGCGATCCAGCAGGCAATTACCGATCCGGTAGTTATTGAAATCCAGCCGCAGATTGACGAAATTGCCGGCTTCAATGTTATTCTTCAGCCTTGCGGAATAGCGGATGGCATTCCGCAGCGCGAAATCGTTCACGTTCTCCTGTTCTTTCTCGATGATCTGGCGCACCTGCAGCTGAGGCAAGCCCAGCATTCTGTTTTGCAGGTGGAGCATGATCCCGCCATAGATTGTCCCCATCAGAAGCGCGACGATGAGCATTGCTCTTCCCATTTTATCCTCCTGCCAGATAGGCATTCATAAAATAGCACCGCATTTGCAGCTTGGTATGCAGAGGGTCGGAATCAGCCTTGGGAGCGTTGTGGCGAAAGGTGAGCCATAGCTCGGCAGAGCGCACCAGACTGGCTGTGGTGGTGAGGTTGTCTTGTTTTGTGAAGTATACAAATTTGAGGGCGTCCACCCAGAAAATGGCTGCCATGCCCTCGATCAGATCGTTGTCCTGGTATACACTGAGAGCCCTTCCCAAAGAGGTTTGCGTATTCGCCAGCCTGATCTTGATCACATGAGGGCTGCTGTCTATCATCTTGGTCTGATAGTTCCACATCGTGTTGAATTCCAGCCTGTTGGTATCGGCAACCGTGACCGTTGTGGCGGGGAGGAAACCAATTCCTGCCAAAGCTATGATATCATTGAGCCTGGCAGAGGCTATCTCCATGTGATCGATCATCCCGGACATATAGATCACGGTGTCGGCTGTATCCCGGAGCTGATATTGAAAGGTGATCATCATCAGCATCAGCATTGCTCCGATCACCAAGGCACCCAGGACATCAATGAGGGCACTCATGAGTTCAAATGCGTCTTCAGATAGATCCGGCTCATGTTGACCGGGCGTTTGAGCCCGGCGCTGGCAGAGACCTGAATCGAGACCTTGGTGTAGATGTTTCCCGGGTTGGCAGAGCCCAAAGCGACTCCCGTAGAATCTGCCTGCACGGCTCTGATCGTGAGCCTGTAGGTCTCTCCAACGTGCGCCAGATTGACCACGCGTTCCGTGTTGAAATTACTGATGATCCCGTCAAAGGTGATCTGTTTGGAAAGCAGCTTGGCATCCACTTCATCCAGAACGGAATGGGCAAGAATGGTGGCTTGCACGAAAGAATTGGCATTATAAAGGTTCTCTTTTTGGCTCCAGGCCCCGCGATTGTAGATCAGGGCAATGGAGGTGAAAAAGACTACGGCGAACATGACCAGGATCATTTCCATAAGGTGCATCTATTCCTCGGTTGTGGCGTATATCACTTCTGAGATCGAAGTGAGTCCGTTTCTGATCCGGTCAATTCCGGAGGCACGCATGGACAGCATCCCCTTCTCTTCCGCAATGGAGCGGATGCGGTCTTCATTGATCTCACTGGAACTGCGGATGATCTCGGAACGGACTTCAGGGTACATATAGAGTGCTTCGGCGATGTTAATCCGTCCCCGATAGCCTTCATGACACTCAGAGCAGCCCACAGGCTGGCAAACCTTGCCGGTTTCAAGATCGGCTTCACTGAGCCCAAGCTCCAGCGCCGCGGGATACATCTCAGGCGTGAGCCTCTGTTTGCAATGGTCGCAGAGCTTGCGCACCAGGCGCTGGGCAATGATGATATTGATCGAATATGCCAGCAAGAAGGGCTCGATTCCCATTTTGTAAAGCCGGGTGATGGCAGAGGGGGCGTCGTTTGTGTGCAGTGTCGAAAGGGTCAGATGTCCTGTGTTGGCAAGCTTCACGGCGATATCCGCAGTGATCTTGTCCCTGATCTCGCCCACCATGACCACGTCCGGATCGTGACGCAGGATAGAACGCATGGCTTGATCAAAGCTCATTTTGTGGCCTATCTTCAGCTGGCGCGCTCCCTTGATCACATATTCCACCGGGTCCTCACAGGTGAGCACATTCAGAGCCGGGTTGATGATGTGGCTGAGGGCTGCCATCAGGGTGGTGCTTTTGCCGCTTCCGGTGGGTCCGGTGACGATCACAATTCCTTTGGAAGAGCTGATCGATTTCGTAAACTCGTGCTCAGCCTGGCTTTGGAAGCCAAGCTTGTGAAAATCGGAGATCACCTTGCGGTCGTCGATGATCCGGATCACGATGCTCTCAAACCTGCGTTCGTATTCAGCTGATACGACGGGTAGCACTGAGACCCGGAACCGGATCAGATAGTTATCGATCATCCGCTGGGCATAGCCGTCCTGCGCGGTGTCCCGCTCGAACCTGTCAATGCCCACAGAACGGTCTTTGATCACTGCTGCCATGGCTTCCGGAGGTGTGTTTTCCTGATGATGCCAGAGCTGCAGCCTGCCATCGATCCGCAGGAACAGATCCACCGAGAATTTACCCGAGGGGACAATATGCACATCGGATGCATCCTGGCGGACTGCCTCAATCAGGACGGTCTCAAAGAGGTTGACCAGCAGGCTCTTGTTGATCTCGTCTTTGACTGCCTGCTCATCCACATCTTCTTCATAGTTATTGTTGTCTATGAAAGTCTGAGGAGTTTCTTCGATCAATTTGAGCACGCTGCTTTGGGAGGAAGTCACTTTCCTGATCAAAGTGTCGATCACGTGAACGGGACACCAGTAGATCTCCGTGTGTTTAAAGGGTGTGTGTGTCTCGATTTCGTGGATCACGGCTTCAGTGGGGTTGCTGGCGATCACCTGCAGGACGTTCCGGGAGCGACCGGTTTGTCTGAAGGGCACAATCTTACGCTCAAAGAGTTGCGACAGAAAGTCCGGATCGATCCGTTCATGGATCTGAGAGATGCGCAGAAGCTGGCGCTGATCCAGAGATTCCACATCCAGATTGAGGATTCCAAAGGCATAATGCCGGGCCAGGGCGCAGTAGATCGTGTCATGATCCAGCCCGTATTCATCGATCAGGATGCGTGCCAGAGCCCCGGGTGAATTCTCTCCGTATTCTTTCATTCTTTCTGTGGCAAATCCAATGATCGAGGCTTCAAACTGCTGACCTTTGATCAGGTAGCTGGCGAATTTATCCTGTTTCTCCATCATATCTCCTAAAATCCGGAGGGAGGCGTGATCGTGGCAATCTCGGCCGAGATCACAGTTAAAAGTGAGATCACAACAGCGATAAACAGTGCTATGATCGACTCGATGTATTCGATCAGACTGTTCAGTTTATATCCGGTCTCGGCTTCATAGAATGTGGCTATCTGCTGGGCTGCCAGGAGGATGTTACCAGTCTCCTGACCGGTCCTGAGCCTCGAAATCGTTGTCTTCGTAAAAATACCCGCCGCATCCAGAGCCGGCACAAAATCCTCACCCTGCCTCAGCATCAGGGGGATAGTCACCGTCTTGATCTGATTTTCCATCCAGGAGTTGCGGCAGGCTTCCGAGGAGATCCGGATCACTTCGATATTATCGCTGGCGCCGGTGTATATGGTGGCAAAAACCCTGAAATAGATCTCAATGGCGGATTTGTGGATAAGGGGACCCAGCACGGGTATGCGGATAATGTGCGCGTCGAACCAAATTCTGCCTCGCTCTGAGCTGATCCATCTCCAAAAGATCAAGCCCAGAACAGCAGCTCCCACCAGCAGAACCCAGCCATAGCTTTGCAGCCAGTGGCTGAGATCGAGAGTGGCCATGGTCATCGGAGGCAGATCCATGTTGTAATTTAAAAATAACTCGGCTGTGGCAGGGAAAATCTCCTGCACATAATAACCCACGGCTCCAAGGGTTGCAAGCACTGCAAACATTGGAGAGATCAGGGCTTTCTTTACGTTCTTCCTGATCTCCAGATCCCGTTCGATAAATTTGGACGTGGCCTCAAAAACCTCCGCCATATTACCGCTGCGGGTGGCAAGACCAAGCATATAAGCCGGGAATTTGCCAAAGATCCGGGCATGGCTGTTGAACACGTCTTTGCCCTCCCCACCTGCCTTGAGCTGATTCTCGATCTGGATGATGGCGTCTCTGAGGCTCCGGTTGCTCTGCTCTTCCGCCAGCATTTCCAGCACCTTCCCGAAATTCATCTTGTCCCGCAGCATGGTGGCGGAAAGCTTGATGAACAGCATGATATCCTGCACTCCGGGTTTCATCTGGAGATTGATCAGAACCGGGCGGATCTTGAAATTGACATATCCGTTTTTGGTAAGAGCAGCGCTCACTTCTTCCACCGAGTAGGCCGATTGATGCTTGCGGATCGGACGCCTGTTCGGCAGATACACGGTATAGACATACTCCCGTTTCTTCTCCAGCGCCTGGATATTCAGTTGATAACGCTGACCCAGCCGCACAAGATACTGTTTTGCTTCTCTGAATGAACGCACGTTGATGGTGCCCTGCACCGTCTTTCCATGCGGCCCGACTCCTCGAAAACGATATTCTAACACGATAGTCACTCCTTTGGCCTGTAGCAGTAAAGATAGCTTTAGGCCGCTAAAAATCGTGCTTGTTGCCACTTCTCGCAGTGTAAACAGACTGCTATTCATAGCAACTGTGATGCCAATTCACATTCTTTTCATAATCACATATCCTGCAGCAGCTTAACCAGGATACAGCAGTTTAGGCCGGGGTAAAATGTGCCATGGTCGGATCCGGGCTGACAAAGCGGTCGAATAATTCGTTAACTGCATACATTATGAATAAGATATGCTGATACATCCTTATTGTTAGCTGATCAGGTAATGAGCCCTTAGAAGGCACTATTGAAGAGGGTTTAGCCACAATCAGCAGCCTGTGGCTAAAGCCTGATGCAAACCTGATCTGACTGTGGCGTTTTTCACCCCGTGTTTTCTTTGTCTTGGGCAGCATAAAAAATGCTTGCCAAATTTGGGGGCGCGAAAATTCTGGCTTCCTGAGAACAAAAATCTAAAGGAACACTTATGGCTTCAGTAGCTGATATCCGTAACGGCATGATCATTGAATACAAGGACGATCTCTTTGAAATCGTCGATTTCCTGCACGTTAAACCCGGCAAAGGATCTGCTTTCACGCGCACCAAAATGAAATCAGTCCGCACCGGGCGAACCATAGAAAACACTTTTCGGGACAGCGACAGCTTTCCCGAGGTAAGAGTCGAACGCACCAAGAAAGAATACCTCTATCGCGAGGACGATTTTTTCCATTTCATGGATAGCGAGACTTTTGAACAGATCACAGTGGATCTGGCCAAGATCGGAGATTTGGAGAAACTGATGATGGAGAACATCGAAGTGATGATCCTGACTGCTCCCAATGGCGAGATTTTGGGGATCGAGCTGCCCACTACGGTGATCCAGACCATCGCCGAATGCGAACCCAACGTCAAAGGAAACACAGCTTCAGGCAGCGGGAAAGTTGCCTTTACCGAGACCGGCCTGCGGATCACGGTTCCTTTCTTCGTCGAAGCCGGAGAAAAGATCAAGATCGACACCCGCAACGGCCAGTATATCGAACGCGCTAACAAGTAAGAAAAAGAGGATACAATGGGAAAAGTTAAAAGTTTCACCGCTAAAACTGCCCATGATCGGACCAATGAAGGCAAGATCATGTGTGAAGTTTGCAAGACCGAGATCAAGCGGATCAAGCTGATCATGAACAAGAAATCTGCCGGGGGCTGGGTGCCAAACCCTCAGTTCCAGGAAATCTGCAAGTGCAACGAAGCCGACATCATGGCTGGTAAAACAGTCTGACACGTCGTCAGCATAATAATTTGAACAGCACAACGCTTTGACCTTCGGGGCAGAGCGTTTTTTTTATTGACCGATATCCAGAGCAATAATAGCTTGACACCTCTGATTAAAGTAACGAGTAATGAGTGATGAGTAATGAGTGGTCTGCTGCTTATGTTTTTTAGATTTACCTGAATATGCCAAAAGGCAGTTTAGCAAGATTTTATGCCCTAAGGGGGTTATCGCAATGACATTCAGGAACACCATCGTGTTCAGCATCATAATAGGTTTGGGAATTCTGGCCTCTGCTTTGGAGGCTCTGGTGCCTCCGCATCCGCTCTACAAAAGCGTTCCAGCTTCCTATGAGCAGACCCGGATCGAAATGCCCAAATCGGGTTTGAAAGCCGGTAACAGAGAGATCCCCAACAATATTCTGGTGCTCAGAGTGCAGTTTTCCGATCTCAGCTTTGTGGCCACGCCGTCTTATCCTGACGAACTGGCACATGACGATGTTTTCTTCAACCGCTGGATGTTGCATCTGGCTGATTTCTTTGTCGATGCCTCGCATGGTGATTACAGTCTGGAATACACACTCTGGCCCCAGGTCTTCACCCTTCCCCGTCCGCTGGCTTATTACGGAGGGGATAACAGCGAAACCATCGATGCCCGGGTTGAGGAAATGATGGTGGATCTGATCAGTCTTGCTGATCCGGAAATAGATTTTACTCAATATGGAGGCATTATAGTCTTCCATGCCGGGGCAGGTCAGGAGGCTGATATCTCAGGAATCCGCACGGATTCCATCTGGTCTACGTTCGTCACCCGCAAAAACCTGCAGGATGCTCTTGACCCTGATAACGACAACTATCCCGGGATCAGCACGGGAGAAGGGATCTTTCTGAAAAATATCGTGCTGGTGGGTGAGAGCGAGTTTCATGACTACTTTCCGCTTCCCCCCAGCGAAGAGGCAAGCTCATATCTGTTCAGCATCTATGGAGTGCTGGCGCATCAATTTGGCCATCTGATCGGCCTTCCCACCCTCTTTGACAACGACAGCTCCAATGGCGTTTCGCAAGGCATCGGCAATTGGGGTCTGATGGGAACCGGAGTCTGGAACGCCAGCGGTTATGTTCCCGCTCAGCTTTGTGCCTGGAGCAGGGCTTATCTGGGCTGGGAAGAGGCCACTGTGATCTGGAGTGACACAGCCGGAGCTCAGGTGGAACAGGCGTTTTCTGTGTTTCCGGTTCAGCCCCGTCTGTATAAGATCCCGATCTCTGCGACTGAATATTTTCTGGTGGAAAACCGCCAGCAAAATCCGGATGCCAGTGTCGATCCCTACAGCGGTGCTCCCAGCTACAGTTTTGTGTTGTTACCACCGGGTGAACAGGATTATTATGAGAATTATCCTGAGCTGCCTTTCTTTAACTTTATGGAAAACCGTTACAAAGGCAGTGAATGGGATTTCATGCTGCCCGGTCTGGGAGGTCCGCTCCTGCCCGGTCAATCCAGCCCTGCTGATGGTTCCGGCTTGCTGATCTGGCATATCGATGAGAATATCATAGCAGAGAATTTCAGCCCTGATTTTGAGCTCAACCGTGTCAACGCCAATGCCTTGCACAAGGGCGTCGATCTGGAAGAAGCCGATGGGATCGAGCATTTGGACGTGGCAACTCCTGATCCCTACAAATATGGCAGCCCAAACGACAGCTTCCGTAGCGGAAACAACGCCTATTTTGGTTCCTCATCACATGAGGGACTGCTCTGGTTGCCCTCCGCCGAAAGCTATTACGGAGGCTCTCCCCTGGAGATCTACGACATCTCGGCAAGTGCTTTGGTGATGAGCTTTTCGGTCCGCTTTGGCTGGAGCCTGAGCAGCCAGTATGAAGGGACGAACACGCTCAGCGCGGCAATGCTGGATTTTGATCAGGATGGAGACGAAGAGATCTTTTATCCCATGCCTGATGGCGAGCTCTACCTTTGGGACGATGAAGCGTTGGCAGCCGGATTCCCTGCTACCGCGGACACTCTGGCTGCAGACTTTGTATGGGATGGCCAAACTGCCTATTTGCCAATTCAGCGAGGTAGTCTGGTTCGTCTGCGCAGCATAAATCACACGGACGGCATCCGAACTCTCTTTAATCT
>JAKLEY010000075.1 GCA_022711455.1 Candidatus Cloacimonadota bacterium | reverse complement strand
GACGGAGTCAAAGCCGTGGGTGATAAGCACTGGATCCATATCCGCAAGTCCGGAACCGAGCCGATCATCCGCGTCTATGTCGAAAGCCAGAGCCAGGCTCGATCCGATGAGCTCTGCGCTCAGGCAATTAACAAGCTAAGCAGTATATCTTAGAACAATCTCCCTTTGCCTGCTGCTGAGCTGCAGGCACGCTACAGGCACGCCCCCGGCATGCATCAGGCACGGTTGTGCCTGATGCATGCCGGGGGCGTGGTGTTTGGATAAGGAGTACCGGTAAGGTACCGGGGCTCACTGAAGTGCTGAATTAGGGGTTTGCGATGAAAATCCTTAAATAGGCGGTACGGCGACCGCCTGTACTAGTGTGTACCGGCGCTCGCTGAAGCGCCTATCCCTGGAATACACAGTAAATCCAAAAAAGGCGGTACGGCGACCGCCTGTACACTAAGACCGCCTGTACCATTTATCTGCGCGAGAATTTGAAGATGTCGGCGTCGTAGCCTATAGTCAGATAGCTTTGAAGTTTGCCTCTGAAGGGGAAGCCCAGGGTAAGTTTTGCCGGCCCGATGATACTGCGATATCCGATTCCCACATAAGCGGAGTACTCCAAATCCTTCAAAACCCCAAGGCTGTTCACATCATTGAGATCCATCCCCTGCATGCCCAGATTGAGAAACAGATTCTTACGGAGGTTAAGCACCAGGCCCGCTTCCAGAGTGTGAAAATAGGGCGCGCTGACTTCATAACGCTCATAGCCCAGATATCCATCAGATCCCCCCACATAGAAAGGATCGATCAGGACGGCTGAGTTCTGATCCGAAATTGAGCCGTATTCCAGGCCAAGTTTGAAAGACAGCAGATTGCTAATGCTTTGATAGGCATCTATTTTGCCATAGAACTTACTATACTTGTAATCAGATATCTTACTCTTACGGGCAAAATTGAGTTTGCCGAGAGCTCGAAAGCCTGACTTTGGGAAGACATAATCGTCCAGGCTCTCATGATAGGCCTTCAACCCAAAGCCACTGACGGTGTTAAACTGATTCACCGGAACGGTTTGTGAGATGTCCCGGTAGAGTCTGGCCTGATATCCATAGATAAAGGCTTCGGTGCTGAGATACTTCCCGCTGAGGAAACCGATCCCGGAGGTGAAACCTGTCTCTAATGAACTCACACTCTGCGTCTTATGATGCTCATCGTCATATATGTAGGTGGTTTTCTCGTTGATATAGGGAAATATGCGGTAGTAAACTCCCCAAAACTCCCCGAAATTCTTCACGTAATCGACATTCAGCTCGTTCTTGCCTCCCAGTTTAAGCTCTGCTTTCAGGGTGGAATTCTTGAGCAACAGATTGTTCAAAGATAAGACAGCTCCGGCACTAAGCTTATCCTCAGACGTGTAAGTGTTATTGAGGGCAAGAGTTTTCAGCGCTTTTTCACGGGTGTAGATTCGCAGAATAAAACCGCTATTGACAGGTACCAGGACGGGATAGATGGTGCGAAAGCTTTGGGAATTCCAGGCAAACTGACAGCGCTCATTGATCTCATCTATGTTATAATATTTTCCGTCATGCACTTTAAGGTATTCTCTCACCTTAGCAGAGCTTACTGTCTTGTTACCATATACTTCAGTCTTGACAATTCTCACTTTGGCCAAATCCGGCAGCTTCGGAATGGAAGCTGTTGAACCTGATTGGTTCAGGCTTTGAGCCAATTCCCGGATTTCCTTGATATGAGCTCTGGCAAAGTCTTCACCGGCCTGGATGATCCGGGCGGTCTGATCAAAACTCTGAGCCGTAAAGTCTTCCAGATCCGGTTCCAGCAAAACGGCGCTATCTTCACACTGTTTACTGACGTTACGGGTCATTCCGATATTGATGGTTTGATCCAGCACTGCCACCAAGCTGTTGAGCTTGTCTCTTGAGCGTAGGTCTGAATTGACCTTGAGTGCTATGATCGTCTCTGCTCCCATCTGGCGCACCTGATCGATCGGTAGGTTTTGGGAGATACCACCGTCGATATAGAGCCGGGAACCGATCTCAAAGGGTTTCATTATGCTGGGAATGGAGATGGATGCCCGCACAGCCTGCATCAACGAACCGGAATCAAAGATCACCGGATCGCCGGAAACGAGGTCAGTTGCCACGCAGGAAAAGGGAATGGGCAGCTTGGAGAAATCCGTGATCCCGGAAGCAGGCGCAAAGATGCGCGCAAGCTCAAGATTCAGGTTGTTGCCGGTATAGACGCTGGTTGGGAAGCTGGGATTCCAGTCTGAATCAAGCTCCATGCTGATGTTCCCGTAGGGAGACCAGCGTTTTTGACCCACATAAAGCTCCCGGCGTTTATAGCTGTCACTCATCAGGTTGGAAGTGTCCCAGGAGAGCATGATACTTTCAATCTCAGAGGCGGAATACCCTATGGCATACAGTCCGCCGATGATCGCTCCGATGCTGGTGCCGGCTATGTAATCAGGACGGATTCCTTCTTCTTCAAGGACCTTCAGGATTCCGATATGAGCCAGACCCCTGGCTCCTCCCCCACTGAAGGCATATCCGACTTTTGTTGCATGCAGACCGGAGGCAAGCAAAGAAATCAAGAAGAGCAGGATCGCTCTTGTTTTCATGGCTCTAATTCCTGTTTGTCAGATTCAAAAAGCGGTTGAATCTCCTGTGGCTTTGCTGCTGTCGACAGGGGCAGGTTGATCCGGGTCAAGATAAAATTCCAATCGGCCAAAGACGGAATTGGCTTCGATCTTCACTCTGCGTTTGGCGTTCGCATTTAGCAGGGCATCGCCGGAAGCAACTCCCGCGCTTGTTTTTTGAGGCAGGATCACCGAGCCGAAGACAGCGTTGCTCTCAATATCAAATTCTATATCACGGGGGAGCTTGACCCGCGCGCTGCCAAAAACAACTGAGACCTCTGCCTCAGTGGCTTTGGGATCCAGGTTGTTAAAATCATAGAAACTGCCGGAGAACACGGAAGTAAACTCCTGTGTTGTTCCTGACATTGAATTGGTGTTGATCCCGTGGGTTTTGCCCCTGCTGTATCCACCCACAAGAATTTTGATGCCAAACATAATGATCACGATGGCGACAAATGTTTTCACCAGCGGAATGCTAACATTGAATCCTTTGAGTACCAATGAGATCCCAATCAGAATGATCAGGATCCCCCAGAATAAATTCCCGAAAAAGATATCCATTTTCATCTCCTGCTCCTTAGATTTTGATGGCCTCTTGCCAAGGCCGAATGAGCTCCCCGATTGCGATCGAAACATCCGTGTTACAATTGAACACCGGCGAATTGGTGACGATTCCCAGCTTGCAGACAGGGACTCCGATCTGCTCTGCCAGTTTCAGGAAATCCTCGACGTTCTCTTCCGGAAGGCTGACCACAGCCCTGGATTGATCTTCTCCGAAATAGACCGCTGATTTCCGGGTACTGATCTCAAATTGCAGATCCACACCCAGATTGGAATTGCTGAAGCAGCACTCAGCCACAGCACAGAGCAAACCTCCGTCCGAGACGTCATGCGCGGATGAGATCAAGGTCTTGTCTGCCAGAGTCAGGAGCAGATCGTGCAGCTTCTTTTCCGCACTGAGATCAAGCCTGGGAGGGAACCCGGCAATAGTGTTGTGTATCGTCTTCAGATATTCGCTTCCACCCAGTTCACTGCCCTCCCTGCCCAGCAGATAGACATGGTCTCCTGCTTGTTTGAAAGTCTGAGTGAGAGTCTTGTTATAATCTGCGATCAAACCGAGCATACCGATCACCGGAGTTGGGTATATTGCGGCATCTGGATTCTCGTTGTAGAGAGAGACGTTTCCACCGGTGACAGGGGTTTCAAAAGCCTTACATGCTTCTCCTATGCCACGGACAGCCTCTTTTAGGGTCCAAAAGACTTCAGGTTTATAGGGATTGCCAAAATTGAGGCAATTGGTGATAGCCAGAGGCTTGGCACCACTGCAAACAACATTCCGGGCTGATTCTGCCACAGCGATCCTGGCCCCTTCATAGGGATCCAGATAGCAATATCTGCCGTTACAATCCGTGGACAAGGCTATGGCTTTGGTCGTGCCCTTGATTGTAATCACTGCCGCATCAGAACCAGGCTCGACATGGCTGTTGATCTGCACCATGTGATCATATTGACGATAGATGGCGTGTTTTGAGGCTATGTTGTGTGAGCCCAGCAGCCCAAGAAGACAATCCGTGTAACTGTCCGGCTCAGGAATTGAAAACGGATCGAAATCTTGTAGATCATCCAACCAGGGCGGGCGAAGGGCTTCGCGTTCATAAACTGGTGCTTTCCCACCCAAAACCAGATATTCGGAGGGGATCTCGGCAACAGTCTCACCATGCCAGATCACCCGCAGGATGCCATCTGCAGTCACCTTGCCCACAACGCTGGCATCAAGATCCCAACGCTGGAAGACTTCCATGACTTCATCGATATTGGAGGGTTCGACGATCAACAGCATCCGTTCCTGTGATTCCGAAAGCATGATCTCATATGCTGTCATCCCGCTTTCACGCTGGGGCACGCGATCGATCTCGAGCTCGATCCCAAGCCCTGCTTTACCAGACATTTCGGAACTGGAACAGGTCAATCCGGCTGCACCCATATCCTGGATACCAACCACGAGATCTTTGTGGATCACTTCCAGCGTCGCTTCCAGCAGGAGTTTTTCCAGAAATGGATCACCAACCTGCACCGCCGTGCGTTTCTCTTCCGAATCCTCAGAGAGTTCGATGGAGGCAAAGGTTGCCCCGTGAATGCCATCACGCCCGGTTTTGGCTCCTACATACAGAACGAGGTTGCCGATCCCGGTGGCTGCTGAGCGGGCAATTTTGTCATGCGGGACAATTCCCACAGCCATTGCATTGACCAGGGGATTGCCTGTGTAGCTGTCTTCAAAATATACTTCTCCGCCCACAGTGGGAACTCCAAAGCAGTTACCATAATCCGCAATTCCATGCACCACTTCTGAGATCAGGTGTTTCACTTCCGGGTCATTCGGGTTTCCGAAACGAAGTGAATTCAGCGCGGCAATGGGCTTCGCGCCCATGGTGAAAATATCCCGCAAGATACCGCCCACTCCGGTTGCGGCACCATGATAGGGTTCCAGGGCGGAAGGATGGTTGTGGCTCTCGATCTTGAAGCAAATGGCCAGATTATCACCTATGTCAACGATACCGGCATTTTCTTCCCCGGCTTTGGTGAGCATGGCAGGGCCATCTTTAGGCAGAGTTTTCAGTAACTTGACTGAGTTCTTGTAGCTGGCATGTTCGCTCCACATCACGCTGAAAATTCCCAATTCCACCCATGTGGGTGTGCGTCCAAGGATGCTGAGGATCTGTTGGTACTCCTCGTCAGAAAAGCCATGTTCAGAGATGATTTGGGGATTGATCTCGACCTTGTTACTCATGATAATCCTATTTTAATTCTATTTTGTGATGTTTCAGCATGTCAATCAGTGTGCTGAGGCGATCCTCTATGATCCTGTAGGTGTTTCGATAGTTGTCGAGATCAGAGCGGAAGGGGTCTTTGATATCGCCAGATTCACCCACAATTTCGTTTAATGTCAATATCTTATGTGCCATGTCAGGTTCTTTGGAGCGCAGAAAATCGCGTTGCCGTTCTTCCATGGTTAGAATGAGCCTGCTACCGCTCAACATGGGCTTGGTGAATTGCTTGGAGACATGTTCCTGAGCTTCCGTGATCCCTTTCTCCAAAAGAAGCTGCATGGAGTTCAATGAGATCTCATGCCCCCCTTCCAACAGACCGCAGGAATCTCCCTTGAATTTCAGACCCTGAGCCTGAACCATATAATTAAAGAGCTTTTCGGCAATTGGAGAGCGGCAGATGTTGGCAGTGCAGACAAACATGATCATGGGCTGCGTGAAAGCTTCCCGGATCTCATAAAAGGGAATCGAGCCCTCGCGCAGACATTTTATCTCATCCACTCCGCTCTGGTTCTTTGGCTCTCCGGAGCTGATGTACTCGATAAGGGTGGAAGGCTGGGAATTGGTTGAGATCCTCCTGGGATGAGGCAGAATACCCAGATCAAACCAGCTTTCATAGGCTGTCTTGATCTTTTGGATATCTTCCTCGGGAGGAAGACTTGTCCTGTTTACACTGGTGCTGATAATGGGTTCGCCAATCGCATCGATGCAGGCTCGCAGCAGAGGATCGGAAGGGATCCGGAATGCCACCTTTCCATCCTTGGCGATATGATCGGTGAGGGGATTGTGCACAGTCCAAACCACGCTGAGGTTGCCTGGCATATATTGCTCCAGCAAAGGCTTCAAGCGCAGGGGAACGTGAATATCCATCTGGTCAAACCAGTCAAAATCCGGAATCAGAGCGATCAATCCGGATTTGTCGATCCTGGCTTTTTGCCTGGCTATTCTGGCAATGGCAGTTTGAGAGCTCAGCCTGCAGCCAATTCCAAACATCGAGCCTGTATGGTGCAAAAGAGTGGTGTCCGGACCAAAATACCGATCCACGATCTTGTCAAGTTTCTTCAGGCTTGGTTCTATGAAAAGCTTCAAACTCACCTCATTGTAAATAGGACATCGGATTAACGGCTTTGCCATCCTTGCGGACTTCAAAATGCAGGGAAGGTTCACTGGCTGATCCTGTCATTCCGGATTTGGCAATTGTCTGTCCCTTTTTGATAGCAGCACCGTTTGCAACCAGCAGTTCAGAGCAATAGGCATAGACCGTGAAAAAACCGTTGTTGTGGTTGATGATGATCATCTTACCCTGCCCCCCATAACGATCCGCAAAGACCACCGTTCCGTTGTCTGCTGCGGCCACGGGAGTGTTCTGTGCCACTGCGATATCGATCCCGTTGCTGACCACGCTGGTATTGTAATCTTTGGTCTCCTGTCCGAAACTGCGGATGATCTTGCCTCTCACTGGCCAGGCTATAGTGCCTGTGGTAAACTTATAAGTAGAGGGTTTGCCGTCCGGAGTGGCAGACTGGGCAGTCAAGCGTGCAATCAGGGTTTCAAGGGCGGCAGCGTCTTTCTTGAGCTGAGCGATCTTGGCCTGCAGCTGTTTCTGTTCATTGGTCAGTTGTTTCTTTTGGTATTCCAGATTGTTTATCTTCTTTTCATAATTCTTTTTTTCCTGGCTGGTCTGAGCAATGGAGCGATCTACCTTTGTAAACTCTTTCTGATGCAGTTCCTGATCATGGGTGAGCGCGATCTGTAGCCCCCTGGAAATGTCATAGCTTTGCCGGGTGTAGCCGATCAGCGACCCAAGATATCTGTGATCACGATGAATAACTCCCTGAGCCTTGTATGATCGATCGACTCTGAGTAGCACGGTCATTTCGTCATTAAGCACTGATTTCAGGTTTTGCATTCTCGCTTCTGTGAGCCGGATCCGTTCAGAGACAGAACGCAAAGAGTCCTTCAGAACCGCGCCCTCACCTGTAAGTTTTTTCAGCCTGCCGTCTGTGACCTTCCGCAGGGATGCGGTGCGCTGGATATCGGATTCCGTCTGTTTTTTCTTGGTCTCAGTTTGGCTGATCTTTTTCTGAGCCTCTTCCAATTGTCTGCGGATCTGTTCTTGCTCACGGATTTTATCTGTGAGTTCGTCGGCATATATAAAAACCAGATTCATCATTAATAGTATGCTAATCAGGCGTTTAATCATCTATCATTCCTTTTGATCATGTAAAGCAAGCTTTCTGAACCAAGCCTTGGTGTCAATTCAATTTTAGCAGGGGCAGGGGTCAGGACACCGCTTGACGTCCACAAATATCTCCGCCACTCACCAAGACTGCTATAAATTGACTTCCACCCACAGCCCTAAACGGAATATCCGGGTTCCATCGTCCAGGCGTTTATCGGAGGTGATCTCAAAAGAGCTGGTGACACCTCCCTTGATGTTCTGGTCAAATTGATACGTGGCTCCGGGAGTGAAAGCAAAACGGCTGGTGTCCCTGTCCACCTGGGTGGCTTCACGACCTATGGTTTCATCATAATTCTTTTCATACATCAGAGTTAATGACGAACTCAGTTCGTTCTTAATATGTATCTTTTTCCCTGAGAATGGCACTTTGAACCCGCGTCCGGCTCTGAAGGAATAGGAGAACGTGCCGTTTACCGATTGGGTGGAATTGGTTTTGATAATGTCATAGCTATCCATATCAGTCACGTTTTTGGTGTTAGACACGGCATAACTGAGGTTTACGCTGAGTGATTTTGCTACGGTGCCTGTAAACCCGATCAGAGGATTGAAGGCTGTGGTGATGGCTTCCTGTTTGGGGCGTAGCCAGTTCAGGTCACCGTTTGAACGATTGGTGATCTGGAAGCCTGAGTTAAGCCGGGTGCTGGACATAAATCTGGAGAGTCCGATCCACTTTTCAAAGTCCATCAAAGACAAGGTCACGTCCGGGAAAGTGACAGATAATGTTTGATTACTGGCATTCGAGAGTCGTTTGTTTATGGAGTAAGAATAGCCGAACACGCTGTCAAGATTCCGGGAAAAAGTGAGCCCGGAAGATAGAGTCAGAGTGTTATCATCTGTTGTCGCATCCAGAAATTCAGGCGCGACAGAATGTGGCAATCCGATCTGGAAAGCGAAAGGTGGCCTGGTATCTTTACGGGTAAAAGTCATCCCATAGGCATTCTGATAGGAAGCATTCAGATTCTTGATCTTGGAAAGATAAAGCAGGGCTGAAGCAGGCAGATTGATCTCTTTGCGGGGACCCTTACCTTCGGTTTTGTCCTTACCTTCTTTACCAGCATCTTTGTTTTCCCCTTCTTTCCCGGGTTCGGTCTCACTGGGGAAGTCGTCTTTGGGTGGGTCAAATCCGGGCTCTTTATCCTCCGGTGGTTTGGGATCCTCTTTATCCGGTTCCTGGTCAAAGCCTTCCTTATTCTTAAGTTCTTCCAGTATTTTCTTTTCTTCTTCGCTCAATCCGTCTTCTGGTTTGGGCTCATCCTGCTTTGGGGGCTGTTCTTTATCGATCTCGTCGGACTTGGTCTTATCTTTAGTTTTTGGGGAACGGGCAGACAGCTTTTGCGACCAGCTATTGAGTAAAGTTGAATTCATCAAAGTCAGATTTGCTCTGAAGCTGCGGTTGTTTCCGCCGTCGGAGGAATAGACATCGATCAGACCCTCTTCCCCGTTCTCAGTGTATTTTCGTTGAAATTCCGTGTATTTGGTGTTGATGGACGTGCTGACATTAAAGATCCGCGAAAGATAATTCGGATTGTAGGAGAATTCGATCTCCTGAGCATATTCCGTTTCTTTCCCCAGATTTATGGACTTGAAGTAGCTGCGTTGGATCAGATCACGTTTGGAATTCAGTCTCAGACGCGCGCTGAGATCGGACAGGAGACTCCAGTTTATATTATTATCAGTGGTAAGAACCCTTGTATCGACTGTTTGAGCACGTTTATACCAGGTGGCAAGGCTGTCTCTGGTTTCCCAGTTGTAACTGTGGGGCTCGGTGGCATTATAGGTGAAGCTGTTGTTCCAGGTGGTCGGGAACCAGCCAACCCGATAACTGCGGAAGAGGGGGAAGCTTACTTTGTCTGAAGGAAAGCTGAGATTGTAGTTCAAGGTTCCGCGCCAGGTCAGGATGCTATCCTTGGTGGTGGGAGTGTGCCTGTAGGCATCTTCAAGCCTGGCACTGAATGACGTCCGGTATAGAGTGTAGAGCAGGATCTTGCTTTTAGGCGCCGTTTTTTGGCTCAAGCCTATATCTGCAGAGTAAAGCAAGGTTTCGGTCTTTTCTCTTTCTTTGTCGATCGGATCAACGATGTTTTCCCGCAGCAGGTCTGAATTAGCGCGATAGCGCGGAATTCCTTCGGAATAGCTTCTGTTCAGGTTCAACGGCATATCCAGATTCCAGGAATTGGGCAGGAATTTATTCAGGAAATACTTGTTTGTGATATTCAGAGACCTGAGGCTGGTAAAGGTATTAGTTCTGCCCCGCTGGATCGTGGGATTGAAATTCTCCGATTTTTCCTCATAATCGATGTCCAAAGTGGAAAAATCGGCGAACACCGAATTGAGCGACACCCGCTTGGCGATGCCAATGTCCTCATAGGGATCAGCCACTCTCAGATCGTTGAAGAATATGG
>JAKLEY010000074.1 GCA_022711455.1 Candidatus Cloacimonadota bacterium | reverse complement strand
TTTGGTAAATTCCCGGAAGCGGGCAAAATTCTCAGCTGTGATATAGCGGTCCAAGGGGAAGTGGTAGGTCTCTTTGTACATTAATTTATCCTCTGTATTAATCAGGTTTAGGACTCGCGCGCCTGCGCCCTGTGTCCAGTTTCACACGTAAAAACTTTATGGCGCGAATGTGTCAACCGTTTTTAACGGACACGTCTCAAACGTCCGTCTGATCTGATCGTGAGCGTATATCCCGCTTGCTTGTCCGTGAGCGTGATCAGATAGTCCTGGCTGTTGATCTCGAGTTTGGGCTTCAAGTTTTTGCCTGTAAATCTGAAGCTGTCGGTCTTGAGCTGAGCCAGGCTTTTGGAGTATCTGCCGTGATCCATATAGAACTGTTTCTGCTGATAATAGAGATAGCGCAGATAGACTTTGGCGTATTCTATTTCCGGGATCATGGGCTTGGTTTTTTGGTTTGAGGAAGGTGAACTGCTGAAGAAGGCATAGCCCCAGCGTTCCGGATAGTGCATGTTGATCAGGCCCTGGGGGCTCCAGACCCAGTTGTGCTCCGGGGTATTCGGAACTTTTACGTAGTCGTTGTTTTGGATTGTGGTCTCCCACTGCACGCGCGAGAAATTGATCCTCCAGTAGTCTCCATCTTTGGGTGGACAGGGCATACTAGCTCTTTCTGCCAGAGCTTTCCAGGGGATGCGCATTTCAATGGTCCAGCTTGTGTCCGTATCCGAAGGATCGTTCAGGGTGCCATCGATCTGGATCTGATATTCGATGTCTCGGATATCCCAGCCGTTGAGCGGACTGTGTTCGTCCCGGTAGGGTTTGAGGATAAAGAGATCCCAGAGCGTTCCCAAGGCATTGATTTCCAGTTCGTAGTATTCATGGCTGTCACCATCGGGATCTATGAAGACTTCAAAATCGTTGTCGTAAAAGATCACGGAATCCCGCTGCTTGAGTTTGGCCCAGATCTGGGACTCCTGCAGTTCTGCCGCAATAAGCAGTCCCATATCATCATAGAGCATTTTAACTCTGGTCTGCAGATAAGGAAAAGCTTTGGCCACGCCTTCAATATCTATAAAATCAGAAGTCCATTTCGCGTTCTGCCAGTCGCTTTCGCAGAGACAGCCATCTATGGATATGGGATTTGCGGTTTTATGAGCAGTGTAGGTCAGGGGTTGGAAATAAGGCGGATCATTTTGGATTCTGAATTCTGGTTCGACGGTGCTATATAAATCAGTGGGAGCATAAGGTATTTTGGGGACAGGAAAAGTCTCTGCAGTCAGCAGGCTGAAGAGGCACAGCGCTGACAGGATAAGCAGTATTCTAAGTTTGAGCTTAGGCATATAAATCCTCCATGAGTTCCTTAATAGTGGTTTCAGCCAGGCAGACTGACGTGTCCGCAGCTCCATAATAGATTAGAACAGGACTGTCGGGATCGGTAAAGCCCTCTGAATCTACGTTTAAAGGTATGGCAGCAGTGGGGAAGACCACGTTTGGCACCTGCCCTGTAAGCTCATAGAGTTCACGTGGTTCCAGGATATTGTATCTGCCCCGGGCCAGAGTGATCCAGGGCTGTTTCAGGTCCTGCAGGGAGATTCCCATCTGGTAGATATTGCTTGCTCCAAAATGGGTAGCGACTCCGTGATAGATATGCAGCCAACCTTCTTTGCAGCGGATGGGAGGCGGTCCGGAGCCGATCAGTTCATCCCAGTAATGCGCTCTGCCGGTGAAGACTTCTCTATCTTCGTCCCAGTGGATCAAGTCCGGGGATAGGGAACAGGTGATGGTCTGTCCGGTTTTGACTCCATCTGCTCCGGAATAGCTGTTGGGACGCTCGAAGCGGCAATAGGAACCATTGATCAGATCCGGAAAGAGAACCGCATTACGGGCTTCTTTGCTATTGTCAAAACCTATCAAATCAAGGGTCTGAAAATCGGTGGTCTCAAAGATGGCGCAATAGCATCCCTTGTCAGTATCGACAGCGCTCGTTATCAGATATCTGTTCCCGATCTGTGTGATCCGGGGATCATAGATGTGGTAGATTGTGTACGGGATAAGCTCCAGACCCCGGTATTCGACAGGATCAGGACTGATCTCAAAGCTGATCCCGTCTTCAGAGATAGCTTTGAGCAGAAAGGTCTCGCGCGCCCGGTTCTGACAGCGTAGCAGCAGCAGGATCTTGCCTTCAAAGCTGATTCCTCCGGGGTTAAAGACCGAGCTGGGGTCCCGCAAGGCGGGATTGGAGGAGCTGATATGTTCGCGGGTGAGGATCGGATTGTGGGCAGAGCGTCTCATAGAGCGGACTCCAGCTCTGCCAGTCTATTTTGAAAGTCGGACCAGGAGCGGTTTTGGGAAGAGGACCAGAGCAGTTCTGCCAGCGCATAGATCCTGGGGAAGAGCATATAACGCACCCGCCCGGGGCTATCCATCTGCTCCGTCCAGACGTTGGCCTGCGCGCCCAGGATCAAACCGGACTTATCCTGATCGTAGTCAGAGAGTTCGAAACTGTAGACCTTTTCCAAAGTAGTAATCCCGAAGGCGCCGGGTTCATTTTCAGCCTCAGCCTGAAACCAGTCGAAATAGAGGAACTGATTGGGGCAGAGGATGATCCGGTTGCCATTTTTGATTGCTTTTCGGTCTGCCTCAATTCCATCTCCACGCCAGACAGTGACCAGAGGCTCGGAATCAATCTCTCCATCCAGGATCTCATCCCAGCCGATCACTTCCTTGCCCAGAGTTTTCAGATGGGCGGCAAGCTCCCGGAAGAGCCAGCTTTGCAGGGCTTCTTCGTCTTTGAGACCGAGTTCCACGATCCTTTTTTGGCATTTGGGACAGGCTTTCCACCTGGCTTTGGGGGCTTCGTCTCCACCCAGATGGAAGTATCTGCCGGGGAAGAGCTCTGCAAGTTCAGAGAAGATTTCCTTCAGGAAGCTGAGTACTTCGTCGTTTCCGGCACAGAGGATGTCGTCAGAGATGCCCCAGGTGTTCATGACCTCAAAGTCTTTGGGGAAACAAGCAAATTGCGGATAGGCAGCCAGCACAGCCAGGCAGTGACCCGGGAGATCGAGCTCCGGGATGACTTCGATGCCCAAAGCAGTGGCGTGATCAACGATCCGGTGGATCTCAGCGTGCGTGTAGAAACCACCATAGCTGCTTCCGTCCTCTGCTTTGCGCCAAGCTCCGATTTCCGTGAGCCGGGGATAGAGTTTTGATTCTATCCTCCAGCCCTGATCATCAGTGAGATGCCAGTGGAATTTATTGAGCTTCAGGCTTGCCATCCAATCCAGATATTGGCAAACGAAATCAGGCTCGAAGAAATGCCGGCTGACGTCCAGATGCAGTCCTCTCCAGCTCCACTGCGGAGAATCGATGATCCTCTGGCAGGGGATAAAGCCGGCTTTGCGATGGATCTGCATCAATTGCATCAGGCTCTGGAAGCCATAGCGAAAACCGTTATCCGAAGAGGCAGAGACAGTGATCCGCTCCGGATCTATCTGTAACACATAGGTATCGGGATCAGTGGCAGGAAGCGCGCTGAAACGGTGCAGCAGAGTTTCGGTGCCAGTGTCGTCTTCCGCGACAGAAGCTCTGATCAGCTTTAGTGCCGAGAGCAAATCCGGGCTTATCGATTTTGAACTGCTTAGCTTCAGCTTCTCCGGGACTGGAAGCTGACCCTGTAGCAGACTGATCTCTTTGGGCGCGGGAATCACTCGGCGCTCCTCTTCAGACGGAAGGTTCTGATCTGGAAGGGCCCAAAATCCAACTCGGGGATGTCCCAGAATTGATGAGGACCGGAAGGAGCTTCCAGAGGGCTTTCCTCCAGATCCAGTTCCTGCCAGCTCCAGCAGCCCTCCTGCAGCATTAGCTTCGCGTTACCGCTCTTACCACAGAATTCATAGAAGCGCAGGATTATGCCATCTCCATTTTGAGCAGGTTTGACGGTCTCCAGCTTGACATGTTCGCTGTTCACTGCATAGAGCGAAGCAGAACCGGGATATGAAAGATGTTCGAGCGGGATCAGATCCAGTTCCTGATTGAATTTATGGGCCATGGGCAGTACGTCTGAATTCTCATAAGCGCCGGTGTGGGGATAGAAAGCATAGCGATAGCAGTGTGAATGCAGATCAGCCTCGGGATCCACATCGGCAGGACTGCGCAAAAGGGCAAGTTCCATTTGGGATTCCCTGATCCGGTAGCCGTGTTTGCAATCATTGATCAAAGCCGCGCCCCGTCCGGCTTCCGAGAGATCCGCAAAGCGCAGGGCAGGCACTTCGAACTGGGCTTCTTCCCAGGCATTTTTGGGTTTGGTACTGCGTTTGATCACTCCGAACTGGATCTCGTAGGTGGCTTCAGTGGCATGCAGCCCGGGATCGAACTGCACTCGCAGCATCTTGTGATGCTCATTCCAGTCGACTTCGTGTTTGAAACGCAGCAGGGCTTCATCACTCCTGAGTTCGATAGTCTGTTTGATCGTGGACGCTCCGATCTGCAGGAGGTGGACAACGCGGCTGCGACCGTGATATGAAAAGCTCTCTTCCGGGACCAGGCGCGCGCTTGTCACTCCCGAGGGCCGGGTCTCCCGGTAGAAATGGTTGATATCCCAGGCTCCCCAGTTGTTGGGTTCGTCCTCCCAGAGCTGCAGCAGATTGGATTCCGCGCCCAGGAGCTCTCTACCGCTGGCCTGATCGATGATGCTAAGCAGGGAAGCCGTTTCCGAAAGCTGAACCTTCAAATGGCGGTTTTCTAGGCAATTGCTGAGGGCTTTCCTTTCTTCCATGAAGTAGATGGGTTTGAGATTGATATAAGTGAGATAGTTGTAGCCCCAGGCCGGGACTCTTATCTCCACCAGAGCTTTGCCGTCTTCTTCAAACCAGTGCAGTTCCAGCCCGGTGCCATCTATGATCGTGTAGTCTGTAGGAGGTAGATCTACTTTGATCCAATCTGTGATTGACCAGTTGCAGGCGTTGAAGATCAGATAGCTGTGCTCGTCTGTGACTTGCAAGCTGCTCTCGGGATCTCTGCTGACTTTGGGAAGTCTGGCATGGAAGCTAAGAGCCTGTTCACGAATAAACTCCTTGGCCTTGCTTTGAGCTTGCTGCGAGAGCAAGGCAGCGTCTTTATAGACCCAGCCGATCGAGGAGCCGGGAATGATGTCGTGAAATTGCAGCAAGAGCACATCTTTCCAGATCTGATCAAGGCTTGTGGGATAGCAGGAGGGAAGGTTCAGGGCTGCCAGGAATTCCGCGCGGGAGAGCAGAGCTTCATTAACGCGATTGTTCTTTTTCATCAGAGCCTGGGTGCTATAGGTTCCCCGGTGAAATTCCAGATACAATTCGCCGTAGGCTTTGGGAAGCTTTTCCGGGGCAAGGGTTTTTGCATACTCAAAGAAAGCCGAGGCAGGGGAGAATTTAAACTTGGGACAGCCCTCCAGATCCTGCTGCCGGATGCCATATTCAATGTGGTTTGCTGTGGGTCCGCCTCCTCCGTCTCCAATGCCATAAAGATTGAGGAAGCCTTCCGCGATCTCGCTTTGGGCGTATCTGGCCTCGGTTTGGAGGAAGGACGAGGGGTTGTTTGAGAAATTATAATCATTGGTGGGCAGCTGGTGTGCCAAAATCTCCGTGCCGTCAATTCCTTGCCAGATAAAGAGATGATGGGGGAAGACGTTGCTTTCGTTCCAGCTCAGCTTCTGGGTCATGAATTTATCGACTCCGCATCCGGAAAGCAATTGCGGCAGATTACCATTATAGCCAAAGCAATCCGGAAGCCAGAGCGTATCGGGCTTTATCCCGAATTCCTGTGAGAAGTAGTCCCGACCATAGATCAATTGCCGGATGATGGATTCGCCTCCGCTGAGATTGGTGTCAAATTCCACCCAGGAAGCGCCTTGTACTTCCCAGCGTCCGCTCTTGACTGCTGTTTTCACTTCCTCATAGAGTCCGGGATAAAGCTCTTTCATCCATTGATAGAGCTGGGCCTGGGAGGCTCCGAAAATGTATTCCGGATACTTTTCCAGCAACCGCAGGGCATTGGCAAAGGTGCGTCCGCCCTTGCGTTTAGTCTCGCGGATTGGCCAGAGCCAGGCCAGATCGAGATGGGCATGTCCAACGCTCCAGGCTGTGAGGGCAGAGGCGTTTGCAGGTTTGGAGAGCAGACCCTGCAGCAAAGCTTTCACCTTGTCCTGATATGTGTTCCAGCAGTTGCAGACTTCATTAAGACCATAGATCAAGCGCTGACGGCGAACTGTTCCCAGCGGCAGATTTTCTGCCAGATTGAGCAGGACATCCATATCCAGCAAAGTCTGTTGCAGAGCAGGATCATAGATACAAAGACATGCTTCTTGAATATGATAATCATCCTTTCCGCTTCCAAAGAGGTCATTGGCAGCGGCTTCGATCAAGATTTCATATGTATCGGAACTATCCAGAGGGACAAAGTGTTTGGCCGCGTTGTGATACCAATCCACCTTGGGAGTGAGGCCCTGCCAGGGTTTGCCATCCCGGAACACACAGGCTTCACCCTCGAAATCCAGCCACAATCCGCAATTCTGTCCCCTGAAGTCCCCCGGAATCTCTCCTTTGAACAAAAACCAGGCGCTACCCCAGGCGTGTCCCCATATCTCGCTTTTCCTTATGGTCTTAGCAGAGCTGAAATCGATCTCAGCATAGGGGATAGGTGCATCCTGATTGTAGATATAGATAGCTTCCAGATCCAGTTTGTGATGATAAATATCTGCTTTGTGGCGGGCGATGTGTTTCTTGATCCGTTCGAGCACGATCTTCTCGTTGCGCATAAGTTAAACTCCTATTTTTTCCTCGTAGAGCAGGATACCGATCCTGCTGAACTCTGATTTTAAAGCTCATTTTTCCATCGGGATCACTATCCCCTTGATGATAATATTCTGGAAGAAGACGAAGACTGCCAGAGTCGGAATCGCGGCAATCGTTAGGGCCGCATAACCCACAGAGAGGCTGGCGCGTTGCATCAGCTCATAGATATGGACCATCAGGGTCCACATGGATTGATCCTGACAAACTATGAAGGCAAAGAGGAAATTGCGGTAGGCCGCATTGAAGGCACCCAGCGCGATCACTGCCAAAATGGGTTTGGATAGATAGAGCGTAAATTGCCAGAACATGCGGAATTCCCCCGCTCCGTCTATGCGCGCGCTCTCATAGAGTTCCTTGGGCAGGCTGTCGAAAAAGCTCTTGAGCAAGAAGATGAAGTATCCATCCGCGGCTGCGGGCAAGACCAGAGCCCAGAAGGTGTTGAGCAGCTTCAGATTCTTCAGCATCAGGAAGTTGGGGATACCGATCACCATCGCCGGAAAGGCCATTGTGAGCATGAAAAGCATGATCACCTGATAGGCAAAGCGGGGCTTGAAGCGCGAGAGCGCGTAGGCTGCCAGGGGATTGACAGTCACCGCCAAAAGTATGGATAAGAGACAGTAGATCAGAGTGTTACGCAAGGACCGGGAGTCGTTCAGCATCTGATCCAGCACCATCACATAATTCCGGATCAGGAATTCTTTGCGGATCGCTCCCTTATGTTCCAGGAAGGTCCCATATTCGATCTGCTGCATGGGGAAGTTCAGGTCTGGAGGGCTCTGATATTTCTTTTGCAGAAATTCCCTCCAGTCATTGGAGATACTGAGGATCTTCAGGTCTTCCGGTGCGGCCTTGCCATGCACGAAGAAGGAGAGGTCATCTACGATCGCACCGCTGTCGGGAATCCGCTCCGGAATGTTCAGCTCCTCAAAACTGTCATAAGCGGTATTCCAGGTAGTGTTCAGCAGGTCGATAGTGCCGTATTTCTCTGCCAGAGCGGATCTGAACGCGCCTCGGGCAGGGGGTTTGATCCGGATATGATGGATATTGAGATTATCCCGTACATAGTCTATCCACCAGCTTCTCAAGGGGTCTGAGGGAGGAGGGCATTCGGCTGAGAGGTAGATCTGATCCCAGCTCTGATATCTGGTTTTCAGTTCTCGGTTCAGCTTGTTTAAATCACCTCCGAAAGCGGGATAGAGTCCGCTCTGTATAAAGTGTCCGTCCAGATTGATATAGACCCTGTGCCAGTCCGGCGCGGCCAGTTTAAATTCTTGAAATCTGCCCAGATAGCCATTTTGGGAACTCATGAAGTTGCGCGAGAGGATTTCCTTTTCTTCGATCGCGATTTCTTCCCAGCTTTGCGCTCCGGTGCCATATCTAAGGTTGAATTTAGTGAGCTCTCCATCGTTCTCTTTGCGCAGAAGTTTGCGCAGCAGTCTTTGATTGCGGGGATAGACTCCTCTGCCATAGTGTTCCGAGAGATAAAAATCGTAGGTTCCATAGCTCTCGCGCTTCTGTGAACTGAATTCTTTCCAGTCAGCATAGAGTGTGGGGTTATAGATTTTTGGAACAGAGACTTCAGAGAAACTGAGATAAGCCCCCCCGTAGTTTTCCATCATGCGCCCGCTTTCTTCGTTATATCTGGCTTCCACGTATTTTCGGAACAGGGCTTCATCATTATAAAAGTACTCCGGAATGAGTGTCAATTTGCTGTTGTCCACCGCGCTTTTAAAGGAGGCAGAGATCATCAGCATAAAGGGGTAGATCATGGTGATAGCGCCCAGGAGCAAGACCAGATGGATGCTAAAGCCCAAGACCCTGATCTTGGGAGAAGAGCGTCCAACTTTCCCTATAATGCTCACTTTTTCTCCTCCGTGCGGGCAGTCCCGAATTCCAGCTTGGAAAGGTATTTAATCTGCAGCACCGTGAAGCCCATTAATAAAAGGCTCAGCAGCCAGGCCATGGCAGTTGCAGTGCCGAATTTCAGATAGAGATAAGCCTTTTCAAAGATCATCAGATCCGCCACCCGGGTGGCTTCATTGGGACCTCCGAAAGTCATCACCAAAATGAAATCGCTGGATTGGGCTGCCACTATGAACGCGGCAATGAACTGGATGATGATCAGGGGCTTGAGGCTGGGCAGCACGATGTAGCGAAGCTTTTTCCTGAAGCCCGCACCGTCGATATCAGCAGCTTCATAGAGTTCATTGGGGATATTCTTGAGCGCGGCCAAATAGATCAGGCTTCCGGGCCCCAATCCTGCCCAGATCGTGGGAATCACCACGCAGAGCATGGCCAGGGCTTCATCCTTGATCCACATGCTTTTGGGCAGCCCGAGTGCCATCAGGATCTGGTTCAGGGCTCCGGCCTCGGAGGGGTTGTAGAGCAGCTTCCAGAGATAGATCACGATCACTCCGCTGATCACTGCAGGCAGGTAGTAGATCACCCGATAGATCATTTTGGCATGGGAAACTTCCTGCAGGAGAATGGCCAGCAGGATGGGAGGGAAGAAGCCCAGACCCAGAGATAAAGCCATATAGTATAGAGTCTTGCCCACAGCTGCCCACCAGGAAGGATCAAAGATCACTTCCGCGAAATTGGAGAAACCGCTAAAGGGGGAATCGCCCACGATATGATAATCCCGGAAGGCCATCAGAGTGCCGTTGAGCATCGGAATGTATTTCCAGACCAGGATGGTGATCACAGCCGGAGCGAGCAGGAGCATGACCCAGACTAAAGATCTGTTGCCCAGCTGCTTCTGATATTTATATCTGGGGGTGAGAAGAATCCAGACCTTATACAAAGTGAAGCAAAAAGCCAGTAAGATAAAGACAGCGAGCAGCATGGCAGCGCGTTCACGGAAGACTCTGGTCTCCTCCTTCAGTCTGCCGATCATCTCACTGTTGGTGCGGCTCTCGGCTGCTTTCAGGATCCGCATGATCATGGAATCTCTGGTCCTGGGATCCAGCTTTCCGGCCAGTTCCAGACCCACAAGTTCATCCAGAGGATAGGTCATGAATTCATAAACCTTCTGGCAGTTGTTGCCATAAGGTTCCGGTTTGCCTTCCGAGAGAGCACGTTCAAAGGTCTCCAGCCAGCCTCGGGGAGCGTAGCGCAGATAGTCTTCATAGCCGTAGCGTTTGAGGAAGACAGGATTCTGCATGCGTCCATACCCGCTGTCGACCATGATCCTCATTCTGATCTTGCGGGCTTCTTCGCTGTCGTAGAACTGAATATAGTCCCAGGCAGCCTTGCGCACGGCAACAGGATCCCGAGCTCCCAAAC